>NZ_JAVRBF010000037.1:0-92489 GCF_032436805.1 Streptomyces sp. P17
CACTCGTAGCCCGTCGAACCGGCCTCCCAGATCGGCTCCAGGTACTTCTGCAACTGCTCAGGGGTGTACTTCGGGGCGTACCAGCAGGGAGGAGGCGACCAGGAGGTCGACGAGGTCAGCGTGCCCGTGGAATTGCCGCTGCCGTTCTTCGAGTGGTCGAAGACAACGCCGCCGACGGACACGGAGACGGTGTCGCCGTTGGTATCGGCGTTCTGCTCCGTGTCACCGTTGTTGTCGTAGCCTCCTCGGGCGAAGGCTGTCTGAGCGGCGAAGATGGACGCGCATACGAGCGTCAGGACCGTTGCGGTCCTCGCTGAGTTCCTTACGGTTGGCACGCCTTGTCTCCCCCGTTCGAGGCGATGTTGGTGGTCTGCCAGACTCCCTTGTCGTTCTTGGTGAGGCTGGTGTTGTACAGCACGTAGGAGTCCGCGGTGGCAGGCGACTTGTCGACCTTCCCGGTCTTCCTGTTCTTGATGTAGGACTTGCTCTCATCGGAGCAGTAAGTCACATAGGCCTTGTCGGCGCCGGAAAGGGTCACCTTGTAGTCGAAGTACCGGGTCTCGCCGATCCAGGTATCTCCACCGTCGATGTACTGCTGCACAAAAGTGATCGACGACTCCAGGGCTTTGCCCGTGTTGTAGAAGCCGAGCGCCTTCGTACCCGTGCTCCCCTCGAAGATCGCTTCGTCCACGGAGTTCACGCTCAGGGCACTGTCCGCGAGGACAGCGTCTTTGGTCGCGTCGCCAGTCTTCTGGTCCTCGAAGACATTCTTGGCGTTGGACGGGAAGGTGATCTTCGGGCGGCCACCGGAGTCCGAGGCGCCGGCCGTCGGGGACGGGGACTTCTTGGTCCCTGTGTCGGCTCCCGCGATCTTGTCGTTGTCCTTCTTCTCGGAGCTGTCGTCGCTTCCGCACGCGGACAGCGTCAGGGCCGCTGCGGCGGTCAGCATGATCGCTGCGAGGACGGTGGGGCGGCGGTTCACGGTCGGCTCCCGGGTCAGGCGAGGCTTCTCTTGAGCGAAGCAACGCTATCCAGGAGGGTGTGCCGACACCAGGGTGAAGCTTGCCGTTCGGTGGGGCGTATGCCACCAAATCGGTCTCCTGTGAACAGCGTTGAGGCATAACGGTTGCATAACGCGACGCCCTGCTGCCCAAGCAATACTGCGAGCAGGCCGTTCCGCTTATGAACGAGCAAAGGAGATCGTTCAAGGGGTCCAGGGCAAGGGGGTGTTCGTCATTGCGATGCCGCACTCTGCTCACCCTGGTGGTGACTTGCTGGGCCGCGGAGAACAGGCGGAGCCGCAGGCATCGGGTTCCGGTCGATAACGTGTCAGCGCCGGACAAGGTCACCTTGTAGTCGAAGTAGCGGGTCACGCCGGTCCATGTGTCGCCGCCGTCGATGTACTGCCGCACGAAAGTGATCGACGACTCCAGGGCTTTGCCGGTGTTGTAGAAGCCGAGTGCCTTCGTACCCGTGCTCCCCTCGAAGATCGCTTCGTCGACGCCGTTCACCCTCAGGGCGCTGTCGGCGAGGATCGCGTCCTTCGTCGCATCGCCCGTCTCCTGGTCCTCGAAAACGTTCTTGGCGTCCGACGGGAAGGTGATCTCCGGGCGGCCACCGGAGTCCGACGCGTCGGCCGTCGGCGACGGGGACTTCTTGCTCCCTGCGCCAGCTTCCGCGACCTTGTCGTTGCCCGTGCTGGTTGCGTAGAGCACCATCCGTGCTCGTCAGCAAACTGGGCCTCTTCTGGTGCGCGAAGTGGCACTCAGGGCTGGCACTTGTCGCTTCCCCTCTGGGACTGGATCTTGTCGATGACCCATACAGCCTTGTCGTTCTTGCGTAATTGGGTGGTGTAGAGCACGTAGCTGTTCTTGGTGGCTGGCGTCTTGTTGACCTTCTCGGTCTCCAGGAACATGTCGTACGCCTTGCTCTGGTCCTCGCAGTACACGAGGGAGGCCTGGTCCTTCCCGCTCACGTTGGCGACCGCGTCGTAGTAGCGGTACGCACCAGTGACCCGCGCCTTGGCCTTGACGTACGCCTTGACGAACTCCTCGGTGGTGGCGGCCGCCTCACCCTCGTAGTATTAGAGGTACGCCTTGTCGAGCGCGTCCTGGTTGACGATCGCAAGGTCCACAGCCTTGATGGACTGCTCGCTGTCAGCGAAGACCGCGTCCTTCTCCTTGTCACCGGTCTTGGACCAATCGAAGGTGTAGCTCAGGTCGGACGGCAGCTCAATCTTCGGGCGGTCGGTGGCGGCCGGAGCGCTCTCGCTCGGGGACGCCGAGGTCTCGCTTCCGGTGTCGGCTCCCGCGATCTTGTCGTTGTCCTTGCTCTCGGAGCTGTCATCGCTCCCGCACGCGGACAGCGTCAGGGCCGCTGCGGCGGTCAGCGTGATCGCTGCGAGGAGGGTGGGGCGGCGGTTCACGGTCGGCTCCCGGGTCAGGCGAGGCTTCTCTTGAGCAAACCAACGCTATCCAGGAGGGTGTGCCGACACCAGTGTGAAGCCCGTCAACCGGCGGGGTTTATCGGAGCAAATCGACCATCGGCAGCCCCGATTGAGCCATCACGGTTCCGTAACGCGGCCACCCGGCCGTGAAGCTCATCAACGAAGCCGTCATCCCGCATACGAACGAGCAAAGGAGGTGGCGTAGCGGTGCTCAGATCGGGGAGACTCCTGGCCATGGGGCGGAAGTGGCGTGACGGGCGGGGGCATTGGTTGTTCCTGGGAACTCCGGCGGGGTTTCCGTGCCCCTTGAGATCGCCTCTTCGTACCGGGCCCGCGCACGAGGGCTTCTCGGTCGCGGCTACCTCGACGGCGCTCTCCTGCTCTGCCCTGCAAACAGCGTCCACACCTTCGGCATGCGGATCCCTATCGACGTCGCCTATCTCGATCGGCGGCTGCATGTCATCGCCGTGCGCACCATGAAGCCGGGACGCCTCGGGTTTCCGCGACTCAAGGCCGGCACGTGCTGGAGGCCGAGGCCGGATCCATGGCGGGCTGGGGCTTACGGGTTGGCGCGCGGGTGGCGGTCGAGGCGGACTGTGGCATGGGGTGAGCCGTGACCGTCGGTACGGCCGCAATGGGCCCCTCGTCATCGCGCACTCTGACAAGCAGGATGCCGCCGCGACCTGGGAGAAGCCCTACGTGAGGGAATCGCGGGGAGAGAGTCGGCCACCGGCACCCGAGCCATCCACAGCCCGCCGAGGCCATGACGCCGACGCCGTACGCGATCAGCCGCGCACCCTTCAAGCGTGGCGACCACTGGCACCTTCACCCGACGTGGACCCGAGTACCGGCAAGGCCCGTACCCCAGCATTGCCGATGGTTTGCCCGCCGAAATGTGCACACTTCTGTAAGGTGGTGTCTGTGACGGAGACGACTTACTCGATCGTGGAAGCCCGCGCTCGGCTGGGTGCCATCGCGCGCGAGGTGAGCGCTACCCGTGAACCGGTCGCGATCACCGACCACGGCCAAACCATCGCCATACTGGTCAGTCCCGCCGACGCCCTCGAACTACAGGAACTGCGAGCACTGGCTGCGTACCGTGCCCGCCAGACCCGCGGCGAGAACGCCGGCGTCCCGCACGACGAGGCCTACCGCCGTGTGTTCGGCGGAGCTGACGCGTGAGCTACGAGGTCATCTGGGAGCCCGAGGCACTTACCCAAGCCGAACGGCTCGCCAAGGACGACCCTGACGGGGTACGACAGGTGTTCCACGCAGTCGACCGTCTCGCCGACGATCCGCGGCCCGACGGCGCGTTCGGGAGCGCTGACGTGCTGCGCGTCCACGTCGGCCGATACCGCGTGATGTACGAAATCAGCGACCAGCAGATCCGCGTCAGCGTGATCCATCTCGGACGCGTGCGCTGACTTCTGCAGCAGAGCGGCAAGCTATCCGGACGCTGAGCCAGGGCCGTCAGACCCAGCGCAGTGAATACGCGATGACCTCGCACAGGTTGCCCATCGGGCTGTTCTTGCCGCTGAGGGGCAGGGAGAAGGCCAGGTGCAGGTAGCCCACGTCGCCGGGCATGTGGACGTGGAAATCCATGGTGGTCTCGGTGACGGCCCGGACCACCTTTCCCACGGGGAAGGCAACGACGTCCACGTCAGCGTCGGGTCCACCTCGGAGAGCCAGCCGCTGCGCCAACTCGTCGGGCTGCGGGGTGAGCCCAGAGGGCGTAAGCCGCAGTGAGATCAGAAGTGAGGCAGGCAGGGTCGCACTGTCGGGCGATTCCGTCTTCAGGAAGAACTCCAGGGCACCGTGGGCGAGTCCGCTCTCGGCGGTGTTGCGCAGCGTCGTCCAGATGCTTCGGGCGACCTCAGATGGAGCGCGCCCCTTCGCGGATTCCTTGTCCACAAAGGTCTTCAACTGGCGTCGCCATCGCTCGTGTGTGAGGTCGACGCGGAACCAGTCGCGGGGGACGAGGAGCCGGTAGTCCGACGGCGGAGCCTCGGATGTGGTCACGCCGTGGTCCCAGAGGTTATCAGTGGCGTCCCGTCCGCCCCGAACAGGCGGACGCTGCTCACTATGTTTCCGAACATGGTGGAAAAGGTTTCCCAGCCAGTCATGGTCGGGGTGTTCATCTCCATTACCACGGTGGTGCCATTGGGCAGGGGAATGTAGACACGTATGAACGAGGTCGGAAAGACAATGCTCTCGCCCGTCTCGGTGAGGTCGCCGATGAGCTTGGAATCGCGGGTGCCGATGCACGACACAGCCGCACCGCAGGGCAGCTCAAGCTCGGACGCCTCGTCGCCCTTCGTCCCGCGGAGGCTGGATGCGATCGCCTTGGCCTGGGCCGGAATGCCATCACCGTCGGGACTGTCGATGAGGGTTGCGAAGACCGTGGCGGTGCAGGGGGTGTTGTCCACTGCGATCACGCCGATGGCCGCGTACTCGGCTCCGGTCCCGTGGAGTTCGTCGAAGCCGAGAGCGCAGATCACGGCGAACCTGGTCTTGTCATCCTCACTCGCTCCGGGGAGAGGCTTGTCGGCGAGTTCCTCCAGCAGCCGGATCGCTTCGTCGTCGTCCTCCTCGTGGAGGGGCAGGTCGTAGAAGAGTTCGGGCATCACCCAGCGGACCTGAATGTCGTCCGAGTTGAGGGCCGGCGGCGCTGGGTGGGTGGGGACGAAAGCCAGCAGCTCGACCTGGGCTATCACGCTGGTTCTTCCTTCTCGGGGATGGGGCGTTCGGGGGCGTCGGGGAAGAACTTCCGGGAGGTCACGTACATCCCGTAGTACGGGTACAGGCTCGGGATGTCGGCACCACCCCTGCGGGCGATTCCGACGATCTTGCGGTACAGGCGCACCCGGCAGCGCATGTTCCGGATGGTCGGATCGAGCAGGGTGCGGCGTCGCGCCAGATAGGTCGCCAGGATGGAGCCGCACACGATCAGCGCGTCCACAACGATGAAGCCGATCTGGAAGGTTCGTGAATTCTGGGACGCGACCAGATCCCAGAACGGCCATGCGCCAAGGCCGAAGAAGAAGAGCGGAACAGCCAGAAGACACCCGAGAATGCTTCCCTTCTCCGTGTCCTCGCGGCGCTGGAACAGCATCCAGCGCACGGCCTGGTCGTCGAGGAAGTCGAAGCGCACCGCGCGTCCATACTGTTCTGCCGCCGCCTTGGCGGCCAGCACGGAGGCGATGACGGACGAGGGGACCATGTCGTGAACAGCACCCTGATCGTCGACGAACTCTCCGGGCTTCAGCGCATGGTAATCACCCATGGACGTATGTCCTCCTATCCGGCGGGCGCCAGGGCGGCGTGGAACGAAGTCGACGACGGAGACGGCTGTGGCGCCGGCGTGGGCGTGCCCGATCCAGTGGGGGAACTCGGAAACGTGTCCGGTTCCGGCGTGGGGCGGGCGTCACCGGATGGGGGAGAGACGTCGTGCACGGTGTCGTCGGCGCCGAACCGGGGGCGCAGCCTAATGAGGGAGTGCACGTAGGCGTTGCCCAGGGCAGCGCCCTTGAGCCACCGGGTCACAATCTCCGGCTGCGGACGCGGCCTCGTCATAACGGTCGTACGCCTTCTTCAGCCGACCCGCGGTGTCGCCCGCCAACTCGTGAAACGCCCGCCCGGCCTCGCTGTTCCACCCGTCGACCGATGCCAGCGCCTTGATGTTCCGCGCCTGCTTCTCAATCTCGTCAGCCATGCCGCGCAACTCCTTGCCAAGCTTGGCCACCTCGTCGGGATCGCCGGGTATCGGGTCGGAGTCGTACAGCGGCGACCAGTCTTTCGGACGGGCTGTCATTTCTTGCTCTTCTTCCCGTCCTTCTTGGCGTCCCGGAGCGCGTTGGCGAGTTCGTGGTCGAGCCCGTCGTAGGACTTGGCGGCATTCGCCGTGAACTTGGCCAGGTTCTCGATGTCCTTCATCAACTCTTTGCGGTTCTTCTTCCACGTGTCAGAGAAGTCGTCGAAGACGTCGCGGAGTGTGTCGCTGCCCAAGTCGTCGCCGTAGCCGTCGGCAGGGTTGCCGTGCTTGTCGAACTCCTTGTGGATGCCGAAGAGCGCGTCCGAGCAGTCCTTGATCACGGTCGGCTCCCGGGTCAGGCGAGGCTTCTCTTGAGCGAAGCAACGCTATCCAGGGGGGTGTGACGACACCAGCGTGAAGCTTGCCGCTGGGAGGGGACGTATGCTGCCGATGGCGTCCCGCCGGGTGGTGTAGCCGATCAACGGACCGGAACTCGCAGGTCACGCCGGGTACTTCGACCGGCTGAGGCACTCCCCGCGCCTGACCGGGCCACTTCGCGTGCCGCGCCAACGGAGAGATCATCGCGAGCCAGGTACCGGAAGGCGAAGCGCATGATCGCTTACACCACCTCGCGGGACGCGACCATGCTGCCAAATCGGTCTCACGTGAACCCCGTTGAGGCATAACGGTTGCATAACGTGGTGCCCTACTCCACGAGCAAGATCGCGAGCAGGCCGTTCCGCTTATGAAAAAACGAGCAAACGAGCGGGACTCCGTCGACTGGGCACTCCTACTCTCCCCCGCCAACAGCGTCCACACCTTCGGCATGCGGATCCCCATCGACGTCGCCTATCGATCGCCGACTGCGTGTCATGTCTGTAGGCACCCTGAAGCCGGCGCCGCTCGGGCTGCCTCGGCTGCGGGCCCGGCATGTGCTGGAAGCTGAGGCAGAGGCCATGGCGGCGTGGGGTTGCGGACCGGAGTGGCGGTCGGGGTGGAGACAGACGGGGGAGCCGGGCCGCCATGACCGGCCGGACTCTGCGGCTGTTGTCGTTCCGATTTTGAGGGGGCGTGCGTCGAACGGAAGTCTCGATCGGATGATTGCCACTGGCCGCGGGCATGGAGGCACCGCCTCTTGATAGCTCGGGGTTGCGAAGCCGATCGAGATCCAGGAGACCCTGTTCCCGCAGTTGTGCGTGCTCCCGCCGGTGGAGTTCAACTCGGCGTCTCCATCGTGCGATTGCGTCACCTACCGCTTCGAAACACAGCCGATCACCGGAACGTGTTCGGCGGTCTCCGTCGGACATGAAGGACGCTCAGTGGTCCGTGGTCCGTGGTCCGTGGTCCGTGGTCCGTGGTCCGTGGTCCGTGGTCCGTGGTCCGTGGTCCGTGGTCCGGCTACCGCGTAGCGCTCCGCGCGCAGATCCACGATCTCCAACCCAGCGACCTCGGCAGCGGGGCACCCTCGGGCGGGGCAACGGTGGCCTCGTCACGCCGGCGGAGCAGCGATGGCCTTGGCCACGTTGAACGGCCCGCCCTCGATGGCGACGGCGAGGGCGGGTACCTCCTCGTCGAGGGCCGCCCAAGGGCGGAGTCGAGCAGGCCCAGCACAGCTCGGCGATCCGGCCGGTTTCCAGCAGCCCGAGTTGCACTAGCACAGCAGGGATGGGAGAGGATGTAGCGGCCGACACGGCCGCTTCGTGATCATCCGGCTGGGAGCGGGAGGCGGTTGCGGTGACTGTGCCGGTGAGTTGAGCCCAACGGAAGCGTGCTGACGACGTAAGCGCAAACGGAGAGACCCATGGGGGAGCACGACCGCCTGGTAGTCGACTACACACTCCTGGAGTCTTCGAAGACGAATCTCAGGGACATCAAGAAAGCCCTCAAAGGCATCGACAAACGCCGCGCCGACATCCATGACATCTGGGGCCATGACAGCATCGCTGGCAAGATGGACGATTTCGTCAGCAACTGGGACAACTACAGGCGTGAACTCCTCGAAAACGTCGAGGAGTTGGGCAAGCATGTAGAGACCGCACTCAAGAGCTTCGAGAAGCTGGACCTCGATCTCAAGAACGCGAACGAGAAGAAGCGCGGCAAAAACGGGGGAAATTGACCGATGGCTACGGGCAAGGGCAGGCGCCGGCCGGTCGACTGGCATCCGCTGGCGGAGAAGGACCCGATCCCCGGCGATCCGGAGGACATCCGCGACGAGGTAAGCAGGATGACAACCCTCGCCTCAACCCTCCGCGACCAGGCCCGCATCCTACGCCAGGCCGCCGCTGGCGACACACTGCAGGGCAAATACGCCGACAAGATCCGCGAGAAGTCCGGCGACCTCGAAAAGCGCTTCCGTGAGACGGCGGGCCGCTACGAACGTGTGGTCGGCGACCTCGGCGATTGGGCCAACGAACTGGAGGGCTTCCAGGAACGGGCCGACGGCGTCCTCCGAGCCGCGAAGCAGGCCGACGAGGAACACGCCGCCGAGGCGAGGAAAAGGGAAGCCGAGGCCAAGAAGGACGGCACGGACAGCGACAAGAAGGCGTCGGAGGAGTCCGACCCCAACAGCCACCTGGACCCGTACCACAAGCGGCTCAACCAGGTCATCGCCGAACGCGACTCCCGCGCCGAGTATTACGCCGTGAACATCGGCCGCGACATCTCTGACATCATCAAGGACAGTCCGTGGGAGAACTTCAAGGACTGGGTGCAGGAGCAGGCGGATACGATCAAATCCGTCATTGAAGTCTTGAGTTGGGCAGCAACCATCATCGGGGTTATCGCCCTCCTTTTCACGCCGGCCGGATGGCTGGCGACCCTCATCACCGTGACCGCCATCAGTCTCACGGCGCTCGTCGGCGTCGGGCACACGATACTGGCCCTCTCCGGTGAGGGGAGCTGGACGGATGTAGCCATGGATGTCTTCGCGCTGGCGACGCTGGGATTCGGCAGCGTCGCGATGAAGGGCGTGAAGGCCGCGACGACAGCGCTCAAGACCGCAAGTAGGGCGGAACGGTTCCAGCGCTACGCGAATCTGCGCAAGCTGCTCGACAAGAACATCATGCGATACGGCACGGACTCTGCCCGCGGCGCGAAAGCAGTGCGCGCGAAGGATGCGCTGCGCCAGATCGGGGCGAAGGAAACACGGCCCGGGACGACCCGACTGGACCGCCTGCTGGGCGGCGACAGGGAGGTTGTCAGCGCAACAAAGTTCGCCAAGGCGATGCGGGCCGAGTTCGGTGGGAATACCGATGTGGTGAAGGCGGCCGACGCAGTGGAGAAGGCCGCAAGAAAATTCCGCTCGAACTACCTAGCAGCCACCTCCGTAGACCTCGGAGACAAGGTCGGGGAAAAGGGCCCCTACGCGAACCAATACGGTGATGCCAAGGACGTCCTGACGCGTGAAGTCGGGAGCCGCTGGTGAAAATATCCCGCACTAGGTTCGACCGACAGTAATCAGGCACAATACAATTCGCAGCCAAGTTTTCTGGAGTGGAAGATAGTGGCAACAGTCCCGATGAAAAGTCCAGAAGAGTCTCGGGCCATGAAATACCTTGCCGTTTTCACTTTGACACCGATCCTCTGCTTTGCCTTCCAGGACCTCGGAAGTGAATATGGAGGGATGGACTGGCTAACCTATGGATACGCGGCTTGGCCGATGATGATTGGGCCAGTCCTGATGCTGCTCCTGTTCATCAAGAACCAAGAGCTGATCCGCGACCCACAGAAGGGCGCCAACTTCTCCCAGGTGATCAAGATGGTTGCCTTCCTTTTCCTGATCCCGAACGTACTCGCGGCGCTCGGCTACAACTGGTTGGCCTGGATTTCAGTGCTCTCCTCCCTGACGATCCTGGTGGCCGACCGGCAGCTCAAGAAGCAGGCCCGCGCGTGAGCACGTCCGATCTGGAGCAACAGTCACCCCCCGTCGAGGTGACGACTCCCCGCCGCTATGAGCTCGTCCTGCCACCCGGGTGGGTCCGCATCCCTCTGCGCGAGGGCACGAAAGAAGCACTTGAGAACATCCTCTTCTCGCACATGGGGCAAGTCCCGGAGGGCATTCCCCGGGACGACGCGATGCGCTTCCGACTGGACATGCGTCGCCAGTTGGAAAAGCAGGCCCGTGCGGCCAGAAGGAACGGTGGCCTTGACCTCTACCTCCCGGTGCTCCCGCGCGGGGGGATCTTCCTCATGGCCTCTTTCATCGTCGCCGAGATGCCGATCGGCTATGGCCATGCGGTTCCTCCACAGGCAGTGATCGCTCAACTGGCCAGCGAGGACGTCCGCGGCGGAACGGCGACAAAGGTTGATGTGGCAGGGGCACCCGCACTCCGCCGCGCCTACCGCACCACCCCTCACGAGGAGAAGCCGAGTTCCGACGCGCCCGAAGCCGTAGAGCAGGCCGCCCTGCCGACGCGGCGGGTCGATTATGTGATCCCCGTGGCAGGCGATCCCGGTCGCTGGATCAGCATCAACTTCTCCACACCGGGTGATGGCGATGTCGACAGTGAATTCACCGGCGTGCTGGTCGAGTTGTTCGACGCGGTGGTCGGCACGTTCAGATGGAGTTATGAGTGAGCTGGCTCAACGTAAAGCACGTCATGGAACTGTCCCCTTGGATCCGCATCCCGCTCATGTGGCCGGAACCGGGACTTGAGGACGTCGAGGAGGCGCAGACGCCTGAGGCGTGGGCACGCTACTTCGCCGAGGGTCTCTGGGAGGATTTCGCGTCGGAGGAGCCAGAACCGGGCGAAGTCGATCTGCTGACCAACATCCTTTTGATGTACGCCCTCAGGGCCCCCGCAGCCTTTCCGGACTTCGAGGTCTTCCTCCATCTCCCTCACCCACGGGAGATCCCGCTTCCCGCGTATGTCGACCTGGTGGAGATCGAGGAGGGCGAAGCACGGAGAACGGCACTGCGTGAGCTGACCCACGCCGATGCGAGCTACACCGTCGAACCCCCCATCGTCGAGGACTTCGACTCCCCGCATCTGGGAACCGGCTTGCGGGTGCTGCGCTACTACCAGGACGAGGACAGCAACGAGGTTCACGTCGGCCTCCGTTACGCCTGGCGGTACGAGAAGGGCACGGAAGCCGCGGACGTCCTGATCATCCTGGCGGATCCCGACGCCGGCCGGATCCTCCGGGCTCTCGACGATGTCGACGAATTCGCCCGCACCATCCGGATCAGCCCGGATGAGGAAGCGGATACCTGGAAGTCCTCATGACCCTGGCCATTGATGTGGTGAAGGACGAGAACGACCAGTCCGAAGTGTCCTGCGACGGTGAGCGCGTCGGTGATCCGCCGCACGGTGGACGGGCCAGGGCTAAGGGCTTGCAGATCATTAACAAGCCGTCTTGATCAAGCGGTAGGCCTCGTGCAGCGCATCCTGCTCGGCGATGGCCATGTCCACCGCCTTGATGCGCTGTTCGGCGTCGTTGAGTACGGCGTCCTCGTCCGGGTCGCCGGTCTTCTTCCACTCGAACTCGTACGTGACGTCCCACGGCAGCTTGATATCCGGACGCTCGGCGGGGGCCGAGGACGACACGATCGGAGCCGCCGACTTGTCGTCCCTTGTGCCTGCGCCCGCGATCTTGGCGTCGTCCTTGTTCTCGGTGCTGTCCTCGCTTCCGCACGCGGACAGTGTCAGGGCCGCTGTGGCGGTCAGTGTGATCGCTGTGAGGAGGGTGGGGCGGCGGTTCACGGTCGGCTCCCGGTTGGGCGAGGCTTCTCTTGAGCGAAGTAACGCTATCCAGGGGTGTGATGAGTGAGGGCGCCTGGGCTCATCAGCGAACAGGTCGCGCCGCCCGCATGGACGAGCAGGCGGTGGCGTAGCGGTGCTCAGATCGGGGAGGTTCCTGGCCATGCGGCGTAAGTGGCGTGATGGACGAGGGGCGTTGGTCGTTCCGGGGAGCCACGTTGGGGATTCCGTGCCCCTTGAGATCGCCTCTTCTTACCGGGCCCGTACGCGAGGGCTTCTCGGGCGCGATTCCGTCGACGGGGCCCTCCTGCTCTGTCCTGCCAACAGCGTCCACACCTTCGGCATGCGGATCCCCATCGACGTCGCCTATCTGGATGGCGACCTGCGCGTCATCGCCGTACGCACCATGCGGCCGGGGCGACTTGGGTTGCCGCGGTTTCGGGCCCGGCTTGTGCTGGAGGCCGAGGCTGGGGCCATGGCGGGGTGGGGGGTGCGGGTCGGGGTGCGGGTGGTGGTCGAGGTGGACGGCGGCTTGGGGTGATTTCGTCGTTCGTGTCACCGAGAGTGGCGGGTTGTCTCTACCCTGACCAGAAGGGAATCGTCGACTCTGGGTAACTGTACGAGTGCGATGAGTTGCCGACCATCGGGAGGTGCGGGTGTGATCAAACGGGGGCCGGAAACACCGGCGGAGGCGGACGGCACGACCGGGTTGTTCACGGCTGTGGGCAAGATGCTCAGGCTGCTGCGGGAGCGGAAGGGGCTGACCCAGAGGGAGTTCGGGGCGCTGGTGGGGTACGGCCCGGATGCGGTCTCGGCGATTGAGCGGGGCGTACGGACGCCACAACCCGAACTCTTGGAGAAGGCCGACGAACTCCTGGACGCCGGAGGCCTGTTGAAGGAGGTCATCCCCGAGGTCAAGGAGGCGATGGTGAAGGCTCGGACCCGCCATCCGGAGTGGTATCGGGACTACGCCGGGCTGGAGGCGGAGGCCGTTTCGCTGTACGACTACAGCACGATGGGTGTGTTGGGGTTGCTGCAGACGGAGGACTACTCGCGGGCCGTGTTCACGCAACGGCACCCGCCGCTGGACGAGGCCACCATCGAGAAGCGGGTGGCCGACCGGCTCTCCAGGCAGCAGCTCTTCGAGAAGTGGCCGCCGCCGGAATGCAGCTTCATCATCGAACAGGCCGTGCTGGAGCGGCCGATCGGCGGGCCCTCGGTGCACTCCGGGCAGCTTCGGCAGTTGCTGCGCATCGGGCGCTTGCGGAACGTGCAGCTTCAGATCATGCCGACCGCGCGGACCGAACACCCCTGCCTGGACAACTCGTTCACGTTGCTGATTCCCAAGGGGAGGGAGCAGGTGGCGTACATGGAGAGTCAGGGGTACCCACGTTTGGTCGTCGACCGAGAAGAGGTGCGTATCCTCGCCGCCCGCTATGGGATCATCCGGGCTCAGGCCCTCACCCCGGACGAGTCCCTGGACCTGATCGAGAGGATGCTGGAAGAGCGATGAACATAGACAAGTTGAGCTGGTTCAAGTCGAGCTACAGCAGCGGCGAGGGAGGTCAGTGCCTGGAGGTCGCCGTGACCCCCTCCATCATCCATCTCCGCGACTCCAAGAGTCCCGAAGCACCGCATGTCACGGTGGCGCCTGCCACGTGGGTTGCCTTCCTCGGCGTTCTCAAGTGACCGTTGCGGCCGTCCGCTTCGGGCGCCGTGCTCGGGGTCGGGCAGGCTTCAAGTGCTGGGGGCCAAGTAGCTCCGAGTGCTCACTGGGCCCAGCTCATCCTGGCCCACGCCGTCGCCTTCGAGCTCGGCGTCGAGGACCAAGCGCCCCGGAGGGGCTTCGATGCCCTCTCCTCGGGGTGGCGTCGCATCTGCGTCAGTTCTCTGAGCGGGGGAAGCTGACCTCTACCCGTCGGTTCTTCTTGCGGCTGGCCTCTGTTGTGTTCGACGCGATGGGGTATTGCTCGCCGTAGCCTCGGACTTCGTAGGTGATGTTCGGGTCGTTCAGTTCGGATTTCAGGATGTCTTCTACGGCGTTGGCGCGCTGTTTCGACAGGACGTCGCCGTGGGCCGAGGAGCCCAGGTTGTCCGTGAAGCCGAAGACTCGGATCTTTGTTGCGTTCTGGGTTTTGATCTCTTCCGCGATCGCTGCGATTCGGGCCTTTGCCTCGCCGTTCAGCTTCGCGCTGTCCTTGGGGAACAGGACCTCCGCCTGTAGCGCGAACTTCACGTCCGCGTTGGTGTCTTCTCGGCGTTCGTCGCCGCTTTGGTCTTCGACGACCTGCTTGATGTCCAGCACCTTGGCTTCGGCGAGTGTGGCGCCCTCGGGGAGCTTCAGGTCGGGGTCGTTGGGGTCGACTTCTACGGGGGCGGTGGCTGTGGCTTCGGTGCCGGGCGGGACGCTCGGTTTTTCCTCCGCGTGTGCGGTCGCAGCACCGATGAAGTTCGTGGCGACCATCACCGAGACAGCAGTGAGAGTCAGGGCGAGGCGGGGTGACGTGTGGGTCATATGGGGCCTCACCCAGAGATCGTGATGTCTGCAGGGGCGAACATCGGCAACTGGAAGGTGACTTCTGTCGTGTCGTTCGGCGGCGCGGGGAACTGCATGAACACCGGGATGGCCTCACCAGACTTGACGGATGTGATGCCCGTGCTCGTGAGGGGGCGGCCGTCCGTGTCCCGCAGGACGTAGTAGCGCTTCTTTCCCTTCGAATCGACCAGGGTGGCTCCGCCGAACGATCGACCGTTTCTGATGATCTCGGTCTCGTTACCGCTCAACTGGGCTGGGAGGGCCAAGGTCTTGTCGCCGTCGTTCTTCAGCGTGCCACTGACTGTGACGAATCCGCCCGAGTCACGTTGTGCCGCGGCGAGTTGAAGCAGCAAGCCGTCGGGCCCCTTCAGCTCGGCCAGGGGCTCGTCTGCCTGTCCTTCCTGGGCGCTCGGCTCGGATCCATCATTCTCTTCTGAGGCCGAGGCGCGAGGCTTCGGCTTCTGCTCGTCGTCACCGCCGCCGCAGCCGGCCACACCGAGGGCCAGACCGGTCGCAAGAGTCAAAGCGACCATCCCCCTACGGGCCTTCGTAGTGAACCGAATGCTCATGCCTGTGATTCCTTCATCACTCGTCGTTCGCTTGTCAGTTGGCAAGATGGACGTCGAAGAGGTCCTCGGGGCCTGGCAGATCCGTGAGGTCGTCCGGATCCAGATCCCAGTTCCTGTCCTTGCAGGTCAACTGCGGCAGCGCATCGTCTCCGGCGTCGTCTTCAGGGAGTTCGAACGTGCAGCGCGGCTCAATCACGGCGACTGCTGACTCCGTTGAGTGCATTCCCTCCGTTCCAGGGACGATGGAGTCTCCGACGGACTTGTCCATCTCGACCGCAACCTTGTACTCCAAAGGTCCTGGATGCTCGCATCTGGCCACGTGCGCATCGTTCAGTCCGGCAAGTTGATCTGCCCGCGCGCACGATGACACGAGCCCAGGCGCGTAGCCCTCGAAGATGTCCTGCCACTGGGTCGGATCGAGTACGGCTTCAAGCCACTTGCCCGCAAGTTGGTCCCGGGTGTCCTGCGCCGCCGCGAGGGCAGCGGCGTCAGCTGCTGTCTGGGCTCCGCTCCGATTGACTCCAGCCTGGCCGACCGCCAGGTAGGCGAACGCGAGAAAGAGCAGGCCTCCCACCACCGTGATGTAGATGGGGAATGCCTGCCCTGTGTCGCCGTACCTACGCTGGCGCGTCAGCCACCGGTAACCTCGATGATCTTGTCGGTGATGGCGTTGTAGATCGTCTGACCGATGTCCGTCCCCGTAATCGCCAACACAATCGCAACGACCACCGCAATGATCCCCAGGTACTCCACCGCCGTCTGCCCCTTGTCGTCGCGGGCTGCGTGGGTGTTGAACCAGTTGTTCATGGTGTTCCCCTCCGGTAACGGCTGCGGTGCGGGCACCGTAGGGGTGGGGGGTGTGGGGGGACGAGGGTCCCTGGGCCCAAAGGCGGGCCCAAAGATGGGGCATGTCAGGTCACCCCCAGCCACTTTGCGGCGGCCTGGGCGCGGGTGGTGCTGTGGAGTTTGGCGAAGATGCGGTTGATGTGGTTCTTGACCGTCTTCTCGCTGATGAAGCAGGTGGCGGCGATCTGGTGGTTGGTCATGCCGGATGCGATGAGGTCCATGATCTCCGCCTCCCTCGCGCTCAGTTGGAACTTTGCCCTGCCGGAGGACTGTCCCACATTTGGTTGCACTTGCGAAAGGGGTTCGCGATTATTGGGGGGTGGAGCGGATCCCTCCGTATGCTGGTGCGAATCCGCGGGCCTGCGGAGTTGCGCGAGGAGTGCGTCCGCCGCCGTTGTGGTGAAGTGGGGTTTGCCCTGCTTCATGCCCTTTACCGCGTCCACCAGTTGGGCTGCCGTGAACTCGCCATGGACCAGGTAGCCGTTGGCCCCTCTGCGCAGGGCCTCCTCCACCGTGGCCGATTCCCTGCTGTACGTCAGCATCATCACCGGCGCTATGCCCACCAGGTACGGGAGGGCCGCGATGCCGTCCACGCCCGGCATCTGGACGTCCAGCAACACCACGTCCGGGCGGTGCTCGCGCGCTGCCTCGTAGGCTTCCCTGCCGTCCGCCGCTTCCGCTACGACCGTGATGTCCTCGCGGCCTGTCAGCAGTGCCGTCAGTCCTGCTCGGACCACCGGGTTGTCGTCCGCCACCACCACCCGGAGGGGGGTGGTCGGTGGTGTGGGTGGGGGGAAGGAGGGGGTTGGCGGTGGGGTGTGGCTTGTCGCGTCTGGCATGGGGGGTGCCTCCGTCAGTTCCTCAGGGGCGGGAGGGGGAGTTCCAGTAGGACTTCCGTGCCCTTCGTGTGGTCGCCTCGGCCCATGCGGAGGCGGGCGCCCACCGATGCGGCTCGTTCGACCATGCCGACCAGTCCGAAGTGGCCTGTGCTGCGGAGTTGTTCGAGGGAGGTGTTCGGGGGGAGGCCTCTGCCGTCGTCGTAGACGCTGATGCGGAGCAGGTTGCCGTGTACTCCCGCGCTGACGTCCACGGTGGTGGGGGTGGCGTGGCGGTGGGCGTTTTCCATGGCTTCCGCGGCGATGGAGAGGAGTTGGTCGGCCACGTCGGGGGGCAGCGGCAGCCAAGGGATGGGGAGGCTCGTCAGGTTGTAGGTCGTAGGGACGCCCGTGCGGCTTGTGAAGTCCCTTGCCTGGGACTTCAGTCGCGTCAGGACATCTGTCGTGGGGGGCGGCGTCTGCTCTGCGCGTAGGTCCGTCAGGAGTTTGCGGGACTCCCCTGCCGCTTGGCGGGTTGCATTCGCTACCAGTTCCGCTTGGTCCTTGATCAGGGTGGGATTCAGGGGGGTTCTGGTTGCCGTCGCCGCCAGGCCGTCTGCCGCCAGGGCTACTCCGTGCAGTGTCTTCGCCACCGAGTCGTGCATGTCCCTTGCCAGGCGGGCCCGTTCGGCGTTCACGGCTTCTGTCGCGGCCAGGCGGGCTCTCGTCGTTGCCAGGGCTTGGGTTGCTTCTCCGAAGCGGAGCATCAAGTTGCGCAGGGCTGAGCCTGCCGCGCCTGTGATGACGCAGAAGCCGGGGAGCAGCAGTTTCTCCGCGAGGCTTGTGTCTGCGTCCGCTGTGGTGGCGTAGACGAGGAGGAGGATCAGGGACTGGAGGCTGGCGAAGACCGCGGCGGCTCGGTAGCCGTAGGCGATGCCGGCGAGCAGAGGCGTGCAGACGCTCACGTAGGCCAGGGGGGTGTCCGGGCCTGCTGAGACCAGGAGCAGGGCGCCGAAGAGGGTGTCCGCTGCCAGGAGGGTGGGGTGGCGGAGGAGGAGGGGGCCGAAGCGTTCCCAGTCCCTGAACAGGGCGTAGCTGACCATGAACGTGGCTATTACGGCTGCGCCTACCAAGTTGGTGCCCAGGCCGGGGGCGGCGTTCAGGAGGGCCGCGGGGGCGGAGAGGGCGAGCATGGCGAGGCGGAAGGCGAAGACCATGCGGGTGGTTGCCTGTAGGGCGTTTATCTGGAGGGGGATGGTGGGTTCGTTGGGGGCGGGGTGCGCGGGGGACGCGGGGGACGCGGGGGACGCGGGGGACTCGGGGGACGCGGGGGACGCGGGGGACGCGGGGGACGCGGGGGACGCGGGGGACGCGGGGGACTCGGGGGACGCGGGGGACTCGGGGGACTCGGGGGGCATCCGGCCTTCGGTCGGATGTGGGTTCCCGCCCGGACCACGCATGGGGTGAGCGCCTTCGGCGGCCAACGGTGCGTTCCACGTCAGCTGTCCGCTCAAGCCCTGCGGCTCGTTGAGATCCAGAGGCGTGGTCAGCCTCATCGGCACACCCACCCTCAACCCCCTCACCCGCATCCCCATCTCCATCCCCATCTCCATCCCCATCCCCAAGCCCATCCCCATCCCCAAGCCCATCCCCAAGCCCATCCCCATCCCCAAGCCCATCCCCAAGCCCATCCCGACCCCCTACTCCCCCGTAATGGACCCGAAGTCCGTCCCCGACCCCAGCAACAGCCCCGCCCCCAGCAGGATCATCGTCGCCGGGACCATGAACGTCGTGATCATCATCGTGGCCTTGGGAACCGCCCTCGCCGCCTTCCGCCGGGCGTTCTGCGCGTCCGTTCTGCGCATGTCCTTCGCCAGTGCCACCAGCGTGTCCACGATCGGTGCCCCCAGTTCCTCCCCCTGCTGGAGGGCCGTCACGAACATCGCGACCTGTTCGGAGTCGTTGCGGCGGCGGAGTTCCGCGAAGGCCTGGCGGCGGCTCATGCCGAGGTCCATCTGGCGGAGGGTGATGCGCAGTTCGTCCGCCCAGGGGCCCTCGTAGCGCGATGCGACGCGGTCCAGGGCCTGCCGGAAGCCAAGTCCCGCGCTCACCACCACCGCCAGGACGTCCAGGAAGTCCGGCAGCGTGCGTTCGATCACGTCCTTGCGGATGCGGATCGCCGACCAGATGCCGACCTCCGTCCAGAAGGCTCCGAAGGCGAAGAGGAGCAGGGTGACCAGGTACTGGCCCCTCATCAGGAACACCAGTCCGCCCACCGCGCCCAGGAAGCCGTACACCGCTCGGCGGGCCGCGTAGCGGTCGATCGTGAGGCCCCCGGGGTTGCCCGCGAGGTCGATCTTGCGGCGGTACTTCGCCACCTGCTTCGGGCCCATCAGGCGCAGCACCGCCGGCGCGTACCGCATGCCCATGCGGTCGATGAGCGAGTCCACCGCGCCGGTGCGGGTCGAACCGACCTCCAGCGCCAACTGCAAGTCCCCCGGCAGCTTCGCGTCCGCGCGGTACATCCGGATGCCCGCGAAGACGCCCCACACGCTCACGCCCATCAGCAGGGCCAGCAGCAGTGCCATGTCCAGCCCCTCTCAGACGTCGATCCGTGAAAGCCGGCGGATCATCACGAAGCCGATCGCGTACAGCGCGAACGCCACGATCACCGCCACCTGTCCGGCCGGTGAGCCCGTCATACGGTCGAGCGCGCCGTCCTTCATGCCGTTCATGAGGAACAGCGATCCGACGCCGAGGGCCGGGACGGCGTACGACGTCATGCTCACCTGGGAGAGTTGGGTGCGGATCTCCCGGCGGGTCTCCTTCCGTTCCTCCAGGGTCTCCGTGAGGTTGCGCAGGGCGCTGACCACCTGGCCGCCCGCCCTGTTCGACAGCACGAGCGTCGTCACCAGGACGACCAGTTCGCGGGACGGGAGCCGGTCCGCCAGCTCGCCCAGCGCGTCGTCCATCGAGGCGCCGATCGCCAACTGGTTGGCCACTTTGGCCAGTTCCTCGCCCGCCGGGGCCTCCAGCTCGTCCGCCGCCATGCCGATGGCCGTACGGAGGGCGAGGCCCGCCTGGGTCGCGTTCGCCAGGATGCGGGCCAGTTCCGGGAGTTGGTTGATGAAGCGCTCGATGCGCTTCTGGCGCTGCCAGTTCAGGAACTGGATCGCCGCCCAGATGCCCAGCAGCCCGGCGATCGGGCCGAAGAACGGCGCCAGCGTCGCCTGGCCCACCAGCCACAGGCCCGCCACCGCCATCAGCATGCAGACGAAGAACTCCCCGGGCGTCACGTCCAGGCCCGTCGCCGCCAGCCGCAGTTCCAGCTTCCGGCCGAGCTTCGTACGGCGCAGTCTGCGGTCCAGGTCCCCGAAGCGGCGCCGGCGGCCACCCGCAGCGATCTGGCCCGAGGACGAGAGTCGCTCCACCAGCGCCTGGCGCTGGGCCCGGCCGGCCGCGTAGGCGTGTACGCCCGCCACCGCCAAGGCGCAGGTCAGCAAGGAGATACCCGTCGTCAGCGTGATCAGCGTCTCGAACTCCATCGGTTCCTCCCTACCTCGCCGCTCGGATGGCCAGCTGCTCCGCGGACCGCGCCACCCCGAACGCCTGCGGCACCGGCTGGTTCGCCATGTAGAGGCGGTCCGCGGTGCGGGGCGGGAGGGGGTAGTACTCGAAGGCGCCGTAGACCCGGCCGTCCGGTGCCATCGGCCGGGCGTTGAAGCGGGCGACCGTGGCCAGTCGGTACGGTTCGCCGCCGTGGCTGTCGAGGATGGCGATCTCGGTGATCCGGCGGGCGCCGTCGGCGAAGCGGGTGAGCTGGATGATGACGTCGATCGCGCTGTTGATCTGGTCGTGCAGCGCCTCGAAGGGGACCTCGACGTCGGACATGGACGCCAGGGTCTTCAGGCGCATCAGCGCGTCCTCCGTGCTGTTGGCGTGCACGGTGGCCAGGGAGCCGTCGTGACCGGTCGACATCGCCTGGAGCATGTCGAGGGACTCGCCGCCTCGCACCTCTCCTACGACGATGCGGTCGGGGCGCATCCGCAGGGAGTTGCGGACCAGGTCACGGATCGTGACCCTGCCCTGGCCCTCGACGTTCGGGGGGCGGGACTCCAGGCGGATCACATGGCCCTGCTGGAGCTGGAGTTCCGCGGAGTCCTCGATGGTGATGATGCGTTCTACTTCGGGGATCAGGCCCGACAAGGCATTCAGGAGCGTCGTCTTCCCCGTGCCCGTCGCGCCCGAGACGATGATGTTGAACTTCGCCTGCACCAGGCCCGCCAGCAGGTACACCATGTGCTCGTCGAGCGAGCCCAGGCCGATCATCTCGTGCAGGGTGAAGGAGCGGGGGAAGCGGCGGATGGTGAGGGTCGCGCCGGTCAGGGACAGCGGCGGGATGATCACGTTCACCCGCTCGCCCGACGGCAGGCGCGCGTCCACCATCGGGTTGGACTCGTCCACCCTGCGGTTCACCGTCGAGACGATCCGCTCGATGGTCTGCATCAGCTGGTCGTGGGAGGGGAAGCGCAGCGGCAGCTGCTCGACCCGCCCTCCCCTTTCCACGAAGATCGCGTCCGGGCCGTTCACCATGATCTCGGTGATCGACGCGTCCTCCAGCAGTGGCTCCAGGATGCCGAGGCCCAGCGCCTCGTCCACCACCCTGCGGATCAGCTGGGAGCGCTCCACCGTCGACAGCACCGGGCCCTCGCGGCTGATGATGTGGCCGAGGACGCGTTCCAGACGGGCCCGGCGTTCGGCCGCGGCGAGCGAACTCATCTCCGCGAGGTCGATCTCCTCCAGGAGCTTGGCCCGGTAGGAGGCGACCAGATGGCCGTCCTCGCCCCTGTGTCCGTTCTCCTCGGGGGAGTTGATACGTGCCCGCAGGCTCATGGCTCGGTGCTCCTCAGTGGTCGAGCGGCATGGTGGCGGACTTGGTGGCGTCGCCGAAGTCCCAGCCGGGGACTATGGACGGGATGCCGACGGTCGCCGTGACCCGCACCTCGTCGCCGAGGCCGGCGCTCGCACAGGCGGTCCCGCCGGCCAGCCAGCCGCTCACCGCGGCCTGACAGTCCTGGGCGAAGGGCCCGTCCAACGAGGCACTGCGCGCTCCGGCACGCGCGGCGGTGCCCGCCTGCTGGGCGGTGTACGCGATGAGGCCGATCTGTACGGCCGCCATGGCGACCAGGATCAGGACCGGGATGAAACCCAGGTACTCCAGGGCCACCTGGCCACGGTCACGGTCACGGTCACGGTCACGGTCACGGTCACGGTCACGGTCACGGTCACGGTCACGACGAAACAGGGCCACCTGGCCACGGTCACGACGAAACAGGGCCACCTGGCCACGGTCACGACGAAACAGGGCCACCTGGCCACGGTCACGACGAACACTCCAGTACGACATCTCAGTCCGTCGCCTCCTCTACCGCCCCCGCGCGCCCCTCCACCGTGAACGGGAAGCCGATCGACCCCGGGAACAGGACCGGCACCTTCAGCCGGACCTCGGCCGTCACATACCCCCCGCCCGTCGCGCAGGTCACCTCTGCGCCGCCCTCCCACGCCCCGGGCAGCTTGTCGAGCCCGGCGGTCCGGCAGGCGCCCTGCCGGGCGCCGGGGTCCGCCGCGGTTCCCGCCCGTACGGCCTCGTCGGCGGCGTTTCCGGCGAGCGTGAAGGTGTAGCCGAGCAACGCGCACTGCCACAGCAGCACCAGCGTCAGAATGATCAGCGGGGTCATGCCGAGGAACTCGATGGTGACCTGGCCCCGGTCTCTGTCCCGGGAGCGACGGCGGAGCGCGCGCATACCTACCCCCCGATCTCCTTGCGGCGGCGGAAGCTCACCGAGCCCCGACCACCCCTGCGGTCGACCGCCGCGGCCTTGACCAGGCCCAGTTCACCCGCGAGGGTCCACAGGGCCTGTTTGACGGTGCTCTTGGCGTCCAGTTCGTGGAGGCGGCCGGCGTCCACAGCGCCCTGGAGTTCCTTGAAGTTCGACGGGATCGCGGTGGCCGCGAGACCGGTGCCGGTGATCTTCTGGACCAGCGGGGGCTGGATCTCGGTGCCGCGGGTGTGCCGGTTGACGACGACCGTGGTCTCCTCGGCCTTGCGGACCTGGAGGCGGTCCCACATGCGTACGGCGCGCTTGGCGCCGCGGACGGCTATCACGTCGGGGGTGGTGACCAGCAACGCCATGTCCGCCATCTCCACGACGGCCGCGCCCGCGCCGCTGAGCTGGGCTCCGCAGTCGACGATCACGACCTCGTAGCGGGAGCGCAGGGCGCCCACGATCTGGCGGGCCGCGCGGTCGGTGACCTCTTCGCCGCGTTCGCCCTCGCCGGGGGCGAGCAGCAGGGCAAGCCCGGTGTCGTGGCGGAAGACGGCGTCGGCCAGGACGCGCGGGGTGATGTCGGTGATGGCGGCGAGGTCGACGACCGAGCGGCGGAACTGGACGTCCAGGTAGGAGGCGATGTCCCCGGTCTGGAGGTCCATGTCGAGCAGGGCCGCGCTGCGGCCCGACGCCTGGGCTGCGAGGGCGAGTTGGATGGCGACCAGCGTCGTCCCGACCCCGCCCTTGGCGCCGCTCACCGTGACGACGGTGCCGCCGACCCCGGTGAACACCTCAAGGGCGCCCCCGAGATGGCGCCGTACGCCCGCCGACCAGGAGGCGACGGCCTGGACGCGGATGGCGAGTTCCTCGTACGACAGTGGCAGCGCCACCAGGCCCCGCGCGCCGTAGTCCATCGCGGCCTGGAAGAGGCCGGGGGACGCGTCCGAGGTGACGAGGATGACGCCGACCGCCGGGAAGCGCAGGGCGACCTCGCGGATCAGTTCCAGGGCCGGGACCGGGCCGATGCGTTCGTGGACGACCACGACCTCGGGCAGTTCGTCGACGGACTCGGCGGCCAGCCGGGCCAGGGTGTCGATGAGCTGGGTGGAGTCGACCACCGGGGCGACCGGCTCGGCGTCGGGGAGTTGGCTGAGCAGGGTCGTGACCGAACGGACCGCGTCCGCGTCACCGACCGCCGGGAGGATCCTCGTGGGCATGCGGGCCTCTCACTTGTCCTTCGCGAGTTCGTACGTCCGGTCCGACTCGGGGACCGTGGTGTCGCTGCCGGGCGCCACCAGCGCGAGCCGGACCCGCTGGGCGAACGACTCGGCGTACGTGAGGCGCTGGGCGTCGATGGTGGACAGCGCGAAGGTGATCGGGACGGCGTCGGTGGGCTGACGGGTGCGGTCGTCGGCGTCGGGTTCCAGCGGGGTCAGCTCGCCCACGTCGAGGACCTGGGCATTCGTGACGATGATCTTGGACTGGGCGGGGTCGCCCTCGCGCGCGCCCTCGAAGGTGGCGTAGACGTTGACCTTGGCGCCCGGCGTGATCTTGCCGGCGACGCCGGTCGCCGCGTCGATCATGATGGCGACCTCCTGCTGCCCCGGCGCCAGCTCGGGCTGGGCCACGATCATGTCGCTCTGGAGCAGGGACCCCTTCTTCAGGGTCGTCACCGCGATCTTGCCCTGGATGTCGCGGAGATCGGTGACGGCGGTGTCGGACAGCCACCGCTCGGGCATGGAGATCTTCTCGAACTGGCCCGCGCCGAGGGGCTCGTAGGGGTCCACGTTCGTCTTGAGCCGGTAGGCGGTGACCTCGGGGCCGACCTTGGACTCGGCGTCGTTGATGACGGACAGCACGCCGGCGAAGGCGCCGAGGGCGCAGACGACCGACAGGATCAGGAGTATCACGCCGCGGCGCTGACGGGAGTTCATGAACCGTGCAACCTCATTGGGGGAATCGGTCGGGATCGGTCTGATGCGGCTTGCCGGGTTCGGTCAGCCTGCGCGGGTCTCGGGTACGGGCGGGGTCGCGGAGCAGAACACACAGCGGTCGCCGATGACGTCGATGCCGCACCAGTGGCAGGCGCTCTGGCGTACCGAGGTGACGAGCTGGTACAGCACGGACAGGTCGGACAGGTAGGCGCAGAACTCGATCAGCCGTTCCGTCCCCCACCACCGCTCCGACTCGGCGGGCAGCGGAACCTCGCGAAGTCCCTGGACACTCCAGGACTTGGCGAGGGTGTCGGTGACCCAGCCGGACTGGAGCCGGCCTCTGGCGACGAGCATCCGGGTGCCGAACTCCGGTCCGGTGAGCGCGGCCTCGGGGCCGATCCGGACGAGCTGCGGCTCGGGGTGGGCGAGCACGCCGAAGTGGGTGCCCGGAACCCAGGACTTGGCGTGGGACTTGAGCCCGACGGGGACCCGGTCGAGCTTGGCGACGGAGCCGAGGAGCGCCCCGGCGTGGATGTAGTGGGTGAGCAGCCGGCCCGCCGAGGCGAGCACGCCGGGGCTGAGGTCGCAGGAGGCGAGCTGGCGCAACTGGCGGACCAGGACGGCGAGTCCGAGCGGGGGCAGTTCAGGGCGGAACAGGGCGATCCGGTCGCTCTCCATGAGCGCCCGGAGGGTGTGCAGCCGGCGTTCCACGGCGGGGTCGAGGGCCCCGGAGCAGACGACGATGACATGGCCGTACTGCTCGACGACCGCTTGAAGGGCGCTCAAGGACCGGTCGAGCGGTTGCCGGTCCAGGCCCTGGAGCACGACGGCGGGGACGGTCCGTTCGTCCTGTGGTGCCAGCGCCAGGTCGGCACTGGTCACGGCGATGGCAGTTGGCACGCGCAGCTCCCCACTCCCCATGCCCGGTACACCCAGGACACACAGTCGACTTCACTGCGTGACTACCTGAGCACTGTATCCACGGGTCCATGACCGGAGAACAGCGTTTCTGCAGCTATGGAGGAACTGCCGTTTCACAAGTTGCGCCAAAACGGGGCAGGTTGAGCATCTTGACGGCACCTCTTGACAAGAGGATTGGTCTGGACCAACTTAACTTGGCATGTTCATACGCAGACGATCGAAACGTCTCATGACGGGCGCCGTCCTCGCGGCCCTCGCCCTCTCCTTCGCGGGCGCCGGCCAGGCGTCCGCCGCCGATGTCGACAACGCCAAGAACGCCGGCTTCGAGTCCGGCCTGACCAACTGGACCTGCTCCGCGAGCAGCGGTACGACCGTCTCCTCGCCGGTGCACGGCGGCTCGGCCGCGCTGAAGGCGACCCCGGCCGGGCAGGACAACGCCCGCTGCACGCAGGCCGTCGCGGTCCAGCCGAACTCGACGTACACCCTCAGCGCTTGGGTGCAGGGCGGGTACGCCTATCTGGGCGTGACCGGCACGGGCACCACGGACGTGTCGACGTGGACGCCGGACTCCAGCAGCTGGAAGCAGCTGACCACCACCTTCACCACCGGCTCCGCGACCAGGTCGGTCACCGTGTACACGCACGGCTGGTACGGACAGGCCGCCTACTACGCCGACGACGTCTCGGTGTTCGGCCCGGACGGCGGCGGTGGCGGTGACCCGGCACCGACGATCCCCGGTGCGCCGAGCGGGGTCACCGTCTCCGGGCGGACCTCGTCGTCGGTCTCCCTGGCCTGGAACACGGTCTCGGGCGCGACCGGCTACAACATCTACCGGAACGGCACCAAGGTCACGGCGGTCAGCGGCACGTCGGCGACCGTGACCGGGCTCGCGGCCTCCACCTCGTACTCCTTCCAGGTCACGGCGACCAACTCGGCCGGTGAGTCACCGAAGTCGGCGGCGGTGACCGGGACGACGACCGCGACTCCGACGGGCCCCGTGCTGCCGAAGCACGCGGTGACCGGGTACTGGCAGAACTTCAACAACGGCGCGACCGTGCAGAAGCTGTCGGACGTGCAGGCGCAGTACGACATCATCGCGGTGGCCTTCGCGGACGCGACCGGGACTCCGGGCGCGGTGACCTTCAACCTGGACTCGGCGGGGCTCGGCGGCTACACCGTCGCCCAGTTCAAGGCGGACATCCAGGCGAAGAAGGCGGCCGGGAAGAAGGTCATCATCTCGGTCGGCGGTGAGCGGGGCACGGTGTCGGTGAACGACTCCGCCTCGGCCACGAACTTCGCCGACTCGGTGTACGCGCTGATGCAGGAGTACGGCTTCGACGGCGTCGACATCGACCTGGAGAACGGGCTCAACGCGACCTACATGACCCAGGCGCTCCGGTCGCTGTCGGCGAAGGCGGGACCGTCGATGATCCTGACGATGGCCCCGCAGACCATCGACATGCAGTCGACGTCGAACTCCTACTTCCAGACGGCGCTGAATGTGAAGGACATCCTCACGGTCGTCAACATGCAGTACTACAACAGCGGTTCGATGCTGGGCTGCGACGGCAAGGTGTACAGCCAGGGCTCGGTCGACTTCCTGACCGCCCTCGCCTGTATCCAGCTGGAGGGCGGCCTGTCCCCGTCCCAGGTGGGCCTGGGTCTGCCCGCCTCGACCCGGGGCGCGGGCAGCGGGTATGTGTCACCGACGGTGGTGAACAACGCGCTCGACTGTCTGACGAAGGGCACCAACTGCGGTTCCTTCAAGCCGTCGAGGACGTATCCCGATCTGCGCGGCGCGATGACCTGGTCGACGAACTGGGACGCGACGGCGGGCAACGCGTGGTCGAACGCGGTGGGTCCGTACGTGCACGCGCTGCCGTAGCGCCGCGTCAGGCCGTGGTCGGAGCCTTGGGCTCAGAAGAACTCCGACCACGGCTGGTCCCAGATCTGCTTCACGCACAGGACCAGGAAGAGCAGTCCCGCGATCACCAGCATGGAGTTGCTCAGGGAGCCGTTGCGCCACTGCCTGGGTGTGCGGGACGAGTTGAGCAGCCAGAGCAGGGTGCCGGCCAGGAACGGCAGGAAGGCGGCGCCCAGGACGCCGTAGATGATGATCAGGCGGAAGGGCTGGCCCTGGAAGAGCAGGACGATCGGGGGGAAGGTCAGCCACAGGAGGTAGAGGCGGAAGGGCAGGCTGCGTTCGCGGCTGCCGGTGGCGATCTCCTCGCCGCGTGCCGCGTCGCCCTTGCGGTAGCGCTCGACGAAGTCCGCGAACATCAGGCTCACTCCGTGCCAGACGCCGATGAGTGAGGTGAACGACGTGGCGAAGAAGCCGATCAGGAAGAACTTCGCCGTGGCCGTGCCGTACTCGTCCTCCAGGATGTCGCTGAGCTGGAGCAGGCCCTTGTCACCGCCCGCGATGGCGACGTTCGCCGAGTGCAGGAGTTCCGCGCCGACGAAGAGCATCGCGACGACGAAGATGCCGGTGGTGGCGTAGGCGACCCGGTTGTCCAGCCGCATGACCTTCATCCAGCCGGTGTTCGTCCAGCCCTTGGCGTTGACCCAGTAGCCGTACGCGGCCAGCGTGATGGTGCCGCCGACCCCGCCGATCAGGCCGAGGGTGTTGAGGACGGAGTCCTTCTCGTCGGGCAGCACCGGCAGCAGGCCCGCGAAGGCCTCGCCGAGGTTCGGGGTGACCCGGATCGCCAGGTACACCGTCACCACGAACATGACGCCGACCAGGACCGTCATGACCTTCTCGAAGACCGAGTACTTGTTGAACCAGACGAAGACCAGGCCGACCAGACCGCAGGTGATGCCCCACCACTCCAGGTCCATCACATCGGGGAACAGCGCCTGGAGGGGCAGCGCGCTCGACGACATCGCCGCAGCGCCGTACACGAAGCCCCAGATCACGACGTAGCCGACGAAGAACCAGGTCGTCCACCGGCCGAGGCTCGCCCAGCCGTCGAAGAGGGTGCGTCCGGTGGACAGATGCCAGCGCCCTGCCGCCTCGGCGAGGGAGATCTTGACCAGACAGCCGAGGACCGCGGCCCACAGCAGCGTGTACCCGAAGCTGCTGCCGGCGATCAGCGTGGCCACCAGGTCCCCGGCGCCGACGCCGGTCGCGGCGACAACGATGCCGGGGCCGATGTACTTCCAACTGGACTTGCGGGGGGAGGAGTCGATTCCGTCGGCCTGTGTCGTCTGAGTGTTTGCCTCGCTGTCCGCCATGCAGATCAAGAAACCGCAGCGGGCGCGGACGGACAAGAGGGCGCGTCAGAGTTCGAACCACACCGTCTTGCGCTGACCGTCGTGATGGCACCCCCATCTTCGGGCCAGCGCGTCCACCAGGAACATGCCCCGCCCGCTCTCCGAGGTGCCCGCCTCCAGCACCTGCGGAGTGCGCCGGCCGGCGTCCTGGACCTCGCAGCGCAGGACGCCCTGCGCGGCGGACAGGGTCACCCGGAACCGGCTCGCCGAGTGCAGCAACGCGTTGGTCGCCAGCTCGCTGACCAGCAGCTCGGCCGTGTCCAGTACGTCGTCCTGGCCCGCGAGCCCCCATCCCTCCAGCTGCCTGCGCACCTCCGCCCGGGCCTCGCGGACCGCGGAGGGGCGGGGGTCGTACTCCACGGTCAGATGACCTGCTCCGACGGGCGGTTGACGGTGGGGGCCGTTCCGGAGTTGCAGCATGGTGTCCATGGTGGCCGCGCCCGGGATTCGGCGCACGGGTAGATATACCTGCTTCTCTACCTGCGTCCCGTGCCCCCTACCCGTACTGCAGGCGTACGGTCGCCCCCTCCGCGTCGTCCCGGACGTCGACGTAGGCGCACACCTGGCGGGCGTACCACAGGCCCTGCCCCGGTTCCAGTTCGCCGGTGTCCGGCGGGACGAAGCCGGCCAGCGGGTCATCGACGCGGCGGGAGGAGCGTAGCTCACCGACGCAGGCCGGCGCCTCGCCCCACAGCCGGACCCCGGTGACCGGGCCGAGGGCGGCCGCCGCCTCGGTGACGGCCAGCGTGAACAGCTCCGCGTCCGCGGCAGGCAGCCCGCTCCCGCTCGCCCAGGCCCGCACGGCCTCGGCATCCGGCCGGGCGAGCGGATGCGCGTCGGCGGGGGTCGGCGGCAGGGGTACGGCGTCCAGCTCGGCGGCGAGCCGGACCGGGTCCTCGTACACGCCCGTGCCGGGGTGGGCCCTGCGGGCCTCGGCGATGAGGGCGGGGCCCGCCGTGCGGGAGTCGTAGACGCACAGGGCGGTGGTGGCCATCGGAGCGAACAGGAGGTTGGCGAGGGCCTCGTAGCGGATCCACTCGGCGCTCTCGCGCGGCGAGCGTCCGGCTCTGCCGCTCCAGACGGGTTCCATGAGGAGGTGGATACGGCCGCCGGGGCCGCCGTGCGCTGTCAGGTAACCGGCCGCCTGGGCAACGGCGTTGGCGGCGGAGCCGGTGTACCAGTCGGTGTGCGGGACGAGGACCGCGCTCTTCGCGTCGCCGCCGAGGGCGTCCCTGAGCAGATCCAGCTTCTCGGGGGCGGCGATGGCGACGGGCGGGGGTTCGTCGGGGGTGTCCAGGGCCTCCCTGAGGAAGGGGACGGCGGCGGCGACGAACGCGTCGTCGGCGCCGAGGACGGTCATACGGTGGTCGAACACCTGAGGTTGGCTGGTCACGCGATCCCCTGTCTGTGCCGTGTCCGGTGGTGGTCAGCGCCTCGCCGTCACCCAGGCGGCGAGCTGGCTGCGGTTGTTGAGGCCGAGCTTGCCGAGGATGCGTTCCACATGACCCTCGGCGGTGCGGCGGGCGATGACCAGGCGGTCGGCGATCTGGTGAAGGCCCAGCGCGTCGGCGGCGGCGAGGGGGACGAGGGCCGGGTCGTCGAGCCCCGACAGATGCACGAAGCGGACGCCGTCCGGGAAGGTACGGCGGACCCGGTCCGCGAGACGCGTGGCGAGGCGGGTCTTGCCGACACCGCCCGGCCCGGTCAGCGTGACCAGTCGCGATCCGGCCAACATCCGGCGCCCGAAGGCCAGTTCGGTGCGCCGGTCGACAAAGCTGGTCGACTCGGCCGACTCCTGGCCGTCCCGTCGTGGCGCTGATCCGTCCATGATCAGCCAGTCCAGTCCTCTGGGGTTGTGGTCCGAGGAGCGAGCCGGAGTGCGGCGCTCCTCTTGTCCGCGGACCCTCACTGTCCCCCGCTCCGCCCCGGACACGCACACGAGGCTCACACGCCCGGGTGCAACTTCCGCCAGGCCCGTGTCACTTGCCGACCGCACGCGTACACTGCGCGGCCCTCACCCCTGGAACGGTTCGCGCCGTCGCGGCCCGTTTCACTCTTGACCTGCTCATGCCACGCGCCGACGATGAGCGCCACCCGCACGAGCACGTCGCTGAACCACCCCCCTGCTCCACTCCCCACCTTCCGGAGATCCCGGAAGTCCTGGAGACACAAGGAGAATTCATGCGACTTCGCATACGAGGCTCAGGCGCCCGCAGCGGCAGACGCACCGCCGCGCTCGCCGCCGCCCTCCTCGCCCTGGCCCTCGCGGCACCCCTCTCCGCGAACGTCACGGCGAGCGCCGACAGTCGCCACGGTCGGCGGAAAGACGGCGGCCAGCAACGGCTACACGCCGGAACAGTCCAGCGACCAGTACATCACCGACGGGTCGATCGACGACTATCTCTGGGGCGCGTACAAGATCTTCGGGTACACCTTCGAGATGTATCCGCGCTCCAGCTCCGGTGGTGGGTTCTACCCGCCCGACGAGGTGATCGAGCGGGAGACCTCACGTAACCGGGACGCGGTGCTGCAGTTGCTGGAGAACGCGGACTGCATGTACCGGTCGATCGGGAAGGAGTCCCAGTACTGCGAGGGGGTGTTTTGAAAGTCCCGCACAGCACCCACGGCGCCCGGCACGCACCCTCGCCGCACCGGCCAAAGACCCAAGTACGTCCAGTACGAGGGCCTTCGTCCGGCACGCCGAGGGCACGCACCGAACACCGCGGGCACCGCACAGGACTTTCAAAACACCCCCTAGTCGGAATCCTCCTCGGATTCCTCTTCGGACTCCTCGAAGTAGGCGTCCAGCACGGCGTCGAGCTGTGACTCCCACTCGCTGAAACGGCTCCTGGCCGGCGCCTCGATCTCGATCGGGTACCAGCGGCGGTCAGGAGTGTGCACCGTGAGCGTGAACCGCTTGCCGAAGCGGGCGGTCTCCGTCTCCACGGCGCCGATCTCGTCCCAGCGGAACTCGCACTCCTGGTCGTCCAGGGCGAGCCGGACCCCGCGGTGGTCGGCGACGATCTTCGCCCGGCGGTCGGAGGCCTCGAAGACGGGACCGTCGGCACCCTCGTCGTCGGGGGCGTCTGCTGCCTCCGCCACCTCCCCCACGGCGGTCTCCTCGACCTCTTCGGAGGAGGAACGGGCTTCCTCCGCGGTCTTCTCCGGCTCCTCCGCCTCCGTCTCCTTGGACGCGGGCGAGGTGAGCCCGGGGACGAAAGCCGGGTCGAATCCGGCGCCCTCCAGGGGCTGGCTGCTCGATCCTATGCGCTGCTCCACAGCGGGCAGTATGGTCGACGATCCTGTGCCGTACACAGCCAGCCCCCTTCATCGTTATACGAAGATGCTCAACCCGGCGGCCACCACCCCTCGCATGGCGGCCCCGTTGACCAGATCAACGACACCTCCCGAAGAAGGCCACGCACTCGGCAGGCGAACAATCAGCCGAGCACGGCCAGAGCATCCATCTCGATGAGCAGGCCCGCGGGCAGGCCGACGTAGACCGTGGTGCGCGCGGCGGGCGGGGCGGTGAGGTTCTGCGCCTCGAAGTAGGCGTTGTAGATCTCGTTCATCTCGGCGAAGTGGGCCACGTCGGTGAGGTAGACGCGGATCATCATCACGTCGTCCCAGCTCGCGCCGCCCTCCTCCAGGATCGCCTTGACGTTGGCGAGGGTCTGGAGGGTCTGCTCGCGCAGGGTGGGGCCCGCGGGCGTGGGCGGCTTGCCCTCTTCGGCCGGCAGGAAGCCGACCTGGCCGGCGACCTGGAGGATGTTGCCCTTCTTCACGCCGTGCGAGAACTTCGCGGGCGGGGTGGTGTGGGTCTTGGGGGTGAGCGCGATCTTGTCCGTCATACGGGGTCCTTTGGTGGGGTCTTGCCTGAGTACTCGCCGCTGATCTCGTCCGCCGTACGGCGCACCAGCGGGAGCAGCGTGAGGAGTTCGTCGGCGGTGACGACGACGTTGGGGGCCGAGACCGACATCGCGGCGACGACTCTGCCGTCCGCGCCCCGGACGGGGGCGGCGACGCAGTTGATGGACTCCTCGTGGCCGCCGAGGTCGGTGGCCCAGCCCTGTTCGCGCACCTTGTCCAGCTCCCGCAGGAAGGCGGGGGCGTTGGGTGTCGAACGGGACGTGTACATGGGGTAGTCGAGCTTCTCCGCGAGGGCGCGGCGCTCGGATTCGGTGAGGTCGGCGAGGAGCAGCTTCGCGACGGCGGCGACGGTGATGGCCACCGGCTTGCCGATCCGCGAGTACATCCGTACCGGGTAGCGGCTCTCGACCTTGTCGATGTAGAGCACCTCGTCCTCCTCGTACACGGCGAGGTGGACGGTGTGTCCGCACTGCTCGTTGAGGCGTACGAGGTGGGGGTGGGCGATCTCGCGGATGTCGAGGTTCTCCATGGCCTCCTGGGCGAGGGCGATGAGGCGGGCGCCGAGACGGTAGCGCTGGTCGGACTGGCGGTAGACCATGCCGTGCTCGTGGAGGGTGCGCAGCAGGCGGAGGGCCGTGGACTTGTGCACCCCCAGCCGGTCGGCGACCTGGCCCAGGTCTGCGGGGCCCTCGGCGAGCAGCGGCAGGATGCTCAGCGCGCGGTCTACGGTCTGGCTCATGGGGTGCGTACCTCCTCCTCGGCCCGCTGACCGGCCTGTGTCCAGCCGGGGCCGAGTCGAAGTGTCCCCCACGCGTCGTCGCCGAGAGCGGCGAGGCGGTCGGCGGTGTCGCGGGCGGGGGGCGGGGCGAGGTCGCCGGGGGCGGTGAGCGCGGCGGCGGCCCAGAGGTGCCCGTGCCGGATCCGGTCCCGCAGGGGGAGGTCCCGGAGGGTGGCGGAGAGGAATCCCGCGGCGAAGGCGTCGCCGGCGCCGGTGGTCGCCACGACGTCGACCTGGAGGGCGGGTTGGAAGACGGAGGCGGACTCCTGGAACACCGTCGCACCCTTCGCCCCTTCCTTCACCACCAGCACCTCCGGCTCGGGAAGCAACGCCCTGATCTCCTCCGGGCCGCCCCGCACCCCCCACGCCGCCCCCGCCTCGTCCTCCCCCACGAACACGACGTCGGCCCCCCGCGCCAGCTCCAGCAGCACCCGGGAGTCGGTGCCGTCGGGCCACAGACCGGGCCGGTGGTTCACGTCGAAGGAGACCAGCGGGCGGCTCTCACGCGGCGCCGTCAGTTCCCGCAACAGGCTCAGACAACCCCCGGACAGAGCCGCCGTAATCCCCGACACATGCAGGATCCGCCCCGCCCGCACCGCCACCGGATCCACCCCCGTGGCGGACATCGCCGACGCCGCGGAACCGGCCCGGAAGTACACCACCTCGTGCGCGTCCGTCCCGCGGTCCCCCGCCGTACGGAAGTACACGCCCGTGGGCCGCACCGGGTCCCGGCGGACCGCCGACACATCGACGCCGTAGGAGCCGATCGTCTCGACGAGGTGGTCGCCGAAACCGTCCGCCCCCACTCTGCTGACCCAGCGCACCGTGTGCCCGGCCCCGGCCAGGGCGCAGGCCACGTTGGATTCCGCGCCGCCGATCGACCGGTCGAAGGAGGGCACGTCGGCGAGGCGGCCCGGCCGGGTGGGCAGGAACGCGACCATGGACTCGCCGAGCGCGACGACGTCCACGACGTCGGGGGTGTTGCCGGTCCCGGTGATGGTCACGATCGTCGTAGCTCCCCGACCTTGTGCTCGTGTTGGCCGAGATGTTAGACAGCAGTAAGCGACATACGCAATGAACGTTGCAGAAAGCGCAACGCTCTAGATCAGGGAGGCCCCATGGCCGCTGAAGCGCTCGCCCGTCTGGCCGAGGAGCGCGTCGACCACCGCTTCAAGGGCCTCCCGCCGGACGCCGCGGGCCGCACGGTCGCCGAGCTGACGGCCGAGCGGCGCAACCTCTTCAGCGACGGCTTCGCCACCCCCGTACTGGCCCTCTCGGCCGAGCGGCTGGAGCACAACCTGCGCCTCATGGAGACGTACGCCGAACGCCACGGCCTCGCCTTCGCCCCGCACGGCAAGACCTCCATGGCCCCGCAGCTCTTCCAGCGCCAGGTCGAGCACGGCGCCTGGGGCATCACCCTCGCCGTGCCGCACCAGGTGTGGGTGGCGCGGGAGTTCGGGATCCGGCGGGTGTTCCTCGCCAACGAACTCGTGGACGCGGCGGCCCTGCGCCGCCTCGCCCCGGAACTTGCCGCCGACCCCGACTTCCGGTTCGTCTGTTACGTCGACTCCGTGCGCGGGGTGCAGCTGATGGACGCGGCGCTGAAGGGGGCGGCGCGGCCCGTGGACGTGGTCGTGGAGCTCGCGGCGGGCGAGGGCGCGCGCACCGGGGTCCGCACCGAGGCCGAGTGCGCGGCGGTCGCCGACGCGGTGGCCGCCGCGGCGGCGCTCCGGCTGGTCGGTGTCGCCGGGTACGAGGGCGAGGTCCCGGGGGCCACCCCGGAGCGGGTGCACGACTGGCTGCGACGGCTGGTGGCGCTGGCCGTCGGCTTCGACAAGGCGGGGCGCTTCGCGGACACCGACGAGATCGTCGTCAGCGCGGGCGGCAGCGCCTGGTTCGACGCGGTGGCCGACGTGTTCGGGGAGATCCCCGGACTCTCCCGCCCCGTCCTGAAGTTGCTGCGCTCGGGCGCGTACGTCTCGCACGACGACGGCCACTACCGCAAGCTCACCCCGTTCAACCGGGTCCCCGAGGAGGGCGCCCTGGAGCCCGCGTTCCGGCTCTGGGCGCAGGTGGTCTCCCGTCCCTCGGCCGAGCAGGCCTTCCTCAACGCCGGCAAGCGGGACGCCGCCTACGACCTGGACCTGCCCTTCGCCCAGGTGGTCCGCCGGGACGACGTGGAGCGCCCGGCGGCCGGGATCGAGGTGAGCGCCCTGTCCGACCAGCACGCATGGCTGCGAACGGCCCCCGAGGCGGACCTGGAAGTCGGCGACTGGGTCGGCCTCGGCCTGTCCCACCCGTGCACGTCCTTCGACAAGTGGCCGCTGATCCCCGTCGCCGAGGCGGGCGGCACCGTCGTCGACTACATCCGTACGTTCTTCTAGGAGGCCCGCCGTGCAGGACCTGGTCATCCGGGACGCCGAGGTGGTGGACGGCTCCGGCGCCGGCTCCTACCGCGCCGACGTGGTCGTGGACGACGGCCGGATCGTCTCCGTCGTGCGCGAGGCAGCGGCGGCGGGCTGTCAGCGCCCCTCCGCCATGCGCGAGTTGGACGCCGAGGGCCTGGTCCTCTCCCCCGGCTTCATCGACATGCACGCGCACAGCGACCTGGCCCTGCTGCGGGACCCCGACCACAGCGCCAAGGCCGCGCAGGGCGTGACGCTGGAGGTGATCGGCCAGGACGGGCTGTCGTACGCGCCGGTCGACGACCGTACGCTGGCCGAGGTGCGCCGCGCGATCACCGGCTGGAACGGCCACGGCGACGACATCGACTTCGACTGGCGGTCGGTGGGCGAGTACCTGGACCGCCTGGACCGCGGTATCGCCGTGAACGCGGCCTACCTCATCCCCCAGGGCACGGTCCGCGCGCTCGCCGTCGGCTGGGAGGACCGCGAGGCGACGCCCCAGGAGCTGGACCGGATGCGGCAGTTGGTCGCCGAGGGCCTGGAGCAGGGGGCGGTCGGCATGTCGTCGGGGCTGACGTACACCCCCGGCATGTACGCCAAGGACGCCGAACTGACCGGACTGTGCCGGGTGGTGGCGTCGTACGGCGGCTACTACTGCCCGCACCACCGCTCGTACGGGGCGGGCGCGCTGGAGGCGTACGAGGAGACGGTGGCCCTGACGAGGGAGGCGGGCTGCGCCCTCCATCTCGCCCACGCCACCATGAACTTCGGCGTGAACAAGGGCCGGGCGCCGGAGCTGCTGGGCCTGCTGGACAGGGCGCTGGCCGCCGGGGCGGACATCAGCCTCGACACGTACCCGTACACCCCCGGCTGCACGACGCTCGCCGCGCTGCTGCCGAGCTGGGCGAGCGAGGGCGGACCCGAGGCGGTGCTGGCGCGGCTGCGGGACGAGGAGACGGCGGAACGGATCCGCCACGACGTGGAGGTGGTGGGTTCGGACGGCTGCCACGGGGTGCCGGTGGAGTGGGAGACGATCGAGATCTCGGGGGTGAGCGACCCGGGGCTGGCGTCTTGTGTCGGCACCCGCCTGGACGGCTGGGCCGCCGCCCGCCGCCTGCTCCTGGCGGACCGCCTGGGCACCACGATCCTCCAGCACGTCGGCCACGAGGAGAACGTCCGGGCCATCATGCGCCACCGGATCCACACCGGCGGCTCCGACGGCATCCTCCAGGGCACCAAGCCGCATCCACGGGCGTACGGCACGTTTCCGCAGTATCTCGGCCGGTACGTGAGGGAGTTGGGCGTGCTGTGGCTGGAGGAGTGCGTGGCGCATCTGACCGGCCGGCCCGCCGCCCGCCTCCGGCTCCAGGACCGGGGCCTGATCCGCGAGGGCTACCGGGCCGACCTCGTCCTGTTCGACCCGCGGACGGTGGCGGCGGGCTCGACGTACGAGGAGCCGAGGAGGCTGCCCACCGGCATCCCGTACGTCCTGATCGACGGCCGTTTCGTGATCGAGGACGGCCGTCGAACGGACGTACTGGCGGGCCGGGCGGTGCGTCGCACGCCGGTGAAGTGAACGGTTACGGCTTGGGCAGGACGCAGCCGCTCGCGCTCAGGTCCAGCTTGTTGTCGATGCCGAAGCAGGCGGGGAACTGGTAGGTCTGCTGGGCGTAGTTGATGCCCTGGCGGACGGTGACGTTGCCGCTCGCGTCGACCTCACAGGGGTTGTTGACGCTGCAGCTCTGACCGTCCTCGTTGCCGGTGTTGTTCACGGCGACGACCTTGTTGGTGGCCTGGTCGATCACCGGCGAACCCGACGTACCGCCGATGGTGTTGCAGGAGGAGGTGTAGCGGACGGAGTCCTTCCAGGTCCAGTCGCCCTCCTTCAGGCGGTAGGCGAAGCCGTCGACGGAGCAGTTGTAGATCCGCTTCCAGTAGCCGGAGACGACGCTGATGGCGGTGCCGGCGACGGGGCGGGTGTCGTTCAGGGTGAGCGCGCTGATGCCGTACGAGGACCTGATCTGCGCGTAGGTGCGGGTGAGTTGGTAGACCGCGGCGTCGGTGTCGGTCATCGTCGCGTAGGCGATCTTGCTGGCGCGCAGGGTGGCGACACGGGTGCCGGAGGAGTTGAGCAGCCCGAAGGAGCGGGTGGAGGCCTGGTCGACGATGACCTCGCCGGGTTCGGGGAATCCGGACTCCAGGCAGTGGCCGTTGGTGAGCACGAGCGCGGGGTCGTTGTCCTCGGAGTCGGGCATCCGGATCACGGAGCCGGAACAGTTGCTGAGCGACACGGTCCCGGCGAAGTTGACGGCCTGGATCGCGGGTGCGGCGCTGTCGCTCCTGTCGGGAGCAGCCACCGCGGGTGCCGCGCCGGCCCCGGCGATCACCAGGGCGAAGAGCGCGGCGACGAGAGGCTTTCTCATGTGGGGGTCCCCTCTTGCAACAAAGGTGACCGGAGATCTTCCGGCCACCCGCTGATTTGTCATGCGCATTGTCATGTGAGGGGGCCGTGAGAACAAGCGGCCGTTTCCGGCCAAGACCGGTTCGGCGCGGGGGCGTTGCCCCGGGCGCCGACTGCAGGACCGGGCACCCCCGCAGGGGTGCGCTCAGTGCTTGCTTCGGCCCTTTGGTGCCGCCCACCCCGTGACCCGGCTTTCCGTTGGCGTTGCCCGGACCCGAGCCGTCGTCCGGGTCGGCGGTCCTCTCGGGCGGTGGCGGTGGACGGCTCGACCGGAGCCGCGGTGGCCGGCTTCGCCGACGGGGACGCGGACGTCTTGTCGTCCTCGGCCTCACCCGCCGACGCACCCGCGCCGGAAGGCGTGGTGGCGGACGGACCGGAGGCCGGGGAGGACGGGTCGACCGTCGTGGCCGGGTCCACGGGCGAGTCCGAGCCGTCCGTCGCCGAGCGAGCCGCCGGATCCTTCTTGTCCGAGCCGCCGGAGGAGGAGTCGGAGGAGAACGCGAATCCGGCGACGAGGGCGGCGACGGACGCGGCGCCTACGGCACCGGCGGCCATCAGCGCGCGGCGCCGGTTGACGCGTCGGTGCCGTGCGCGCCGGGCGGTCCGGCTGCCGCCGTCGGGCTCCCAGTGGGTCTCCCATCCGACGCGCTCTTCCACGTCCGCGTCGACGGGCTCGCCAGGCGGGGGCGGAGCCGCGGGCGGCTCCTCGGGTATGTGTGGCAGCTCGCTCGTCTCGTCGTAGGCGTTCTGCCAGCCGTGCGCCACGGCCGGATCGGCGTACTCCTGGTAGTCGGGGGACGGCACGGCCTGCGGGACGTACACGTTCGGCGGGCCCTGGAGCCCGTCATCCTCCAGAGAGCCCGTCCCACCATTCGCGGCATTCACACCATTAGCCCCGTTCTCGTACTGAGGTGGCCTGGACATGGCCGCGCATCGTGGAGACGGGAGGGGCCCACGGGACAGCTACCGGCGATAACCGCCCAAATCACCCGTCCCACGTGGTGGAAAACACGGCCCATGCGGCGTTACCGGGCCGTAAGCTCCCTGACATGCAGGTGATCCAGTCGACCAAGCTCGCCAATGTCTGTTACGAGATCCGGGGTCCGGTTCTCGAAGAGGCCATGCGGCTTGAGGCGGCGGGACACCGCATCCTCAAGCTGAACACCGGCAACCCCGCCGCCTTCGGGTTCGAGTGCCCGCCCGAGATCCTTGAGGACATCCTGCGGAACGTGTCCTCGGCGCATGGATACGGGGACGCGAAGGGGCTGCTGGCCGCCCGGCGCGCCGTGGTCATGCACAACCAGACGCTCGGTATCGAGACCGACGTCGAGCATGTCTTCATCGGCAACGGCGTCTCCGAGCTGATCGTCATGGCGATGCAGGGACTCCTCGACGACGGCGACGAGGTCCTCGTACCGTCGCCCGACTATCCGCTGTGGACCGCCGCCGTGTCGCTGTCCGGCGGGACGGCGGTGCACTACCGCTGCGACGAGCAGTCCGACTGGATGCCCGACCTCGCCGACGTGGAGCGGAAGATCACCGACCGCACCAAGGCGCTCGTCATCATCAACCCCAACAACCCCACGGGCGCGGTCTACGACGAGGCGATGCTCAAGGGCCTCACCGACATCGCCCGCCGCCACAATCTGCTGGTCTGCTCCGACGAGATCTACGACAAGATCCTCTACGACGGCGCGACCCACACCCCGACCGCCAAGCTCGCCCCCGATCTGCTCACCCTCACCTTCAACGGCATGTCCAAGGCCTACCGGGTGGCCGGCTACCGCGTCGGCTGGATGTCGATCTCCGGTCCGCGCGCCCACGCCGACTCCTACATCGAGGGTCTGACCATCCTCGCGAACATGCGGCTGTGCGCCAATATGCCCGGACAGCACGGCGTCGTCGCCGCGCTGAGCGGGCGGCAGACCATCAACGACCTGGTCCTCCCGGGCGGCCGGCTCAAGGAGCAGATGGATGTCGCCTATGAGCTGCTCACACAGATTCCCGGTGTGAGCTGCGTACGGCCGAAGGGTGCTCTCTATCTCTTCCCGCGTCTCGATCCCAAGGTCTTCAAGATCAAGGACGACCGCCGGCTCGTCCTCGATCTGCTGCGCCGCGAGAAGATCATGGTCGTCCAGGGCACCGGCTTCAACTGGAGCGAGCCCGACCACTTCCGGGTCGTGACCCTGCCGACGGTCGGGGATCTCAGGGACGCCGTGACCCGCATCGGGACCTTCCTCGACGGCTACAGCCAGCTCTGACAGGCAGTTCCAGGGATCGCTCAACTTTAGACGGAATCTAAGCTAGGATGGCTTCCTGAGAGCACAGGAGGCCATCCCCATGTACGAGCCGATCCGCAGCAAGTCGGTCCACAGCACGATGGCCGGCACCACCTCCGACTTCCCGCACCGGACGCGCGAGGAGGAGCTGGACATCCAGCTGGCGGGCCATCTCGCCGCGCTGCTGGCCGTCACCGACGAGCTGCGCGCCCTGGCCCCGTCCGCCGATCTGGACGCCGCCGCCGAGCGGCTCGCGGAGCAGGTGACCCGGCTTCGGGGCGGCCTGGTCCGTGCGGCTCCCTCGGGTGCGGACCGCGACCTCACGGCGCTGCACCAGCGGGCGCACCCGCTCGCCGGCCGTGCCCTCGTCGTCGCGGCATCCCGCGCCGACACGGCGGTCGCCATCCTGGCCGCCGAACGCATGGACGCGCACGCGGCGGCCCTGGAGCCGCGCGAACTCGCGTCCCACTGAGCCCCACCGGGGTTCCCGCAGACGGCCCCGGTCCGCGTGCACCCGCAGCGACGCGCGGACCGGGCGCCACATCACTGCGTTGGCTCGGGCCGACAGCGCCGTTTCGCCATAGGTGTTTCTGGTGTGCGGCGGCCGTGGTCTGTTTGTGGCTGATCGCGCAGTTCCCCGCGCCCCTTGGCGGTGTTGCAGGACCGGAGTCGGTATGACACCCCCCGTTCATCGCCCACGACGGGGAATGTTGGATTCCGAGAGCACGCTCCCCGCGTGAGACGAATCGCAGGAATCGTCCTCGCGGTGTTGCCGATCGGCGGCGTGGTGGCAGCTGTCGTGGCGGGCCGGGAATCCGGGGACACGGGCACGGCAACGAAGACCGTGCGGGCAGTGATCGGATCGGAGAAGGCGGAGTTCTTCGCCGGTCCCGACGTGGTGGAGGCCCTTGCCGCCGAGGGCTACACCGTGCGGACGGAGACGTCCGGGTCCTGGGCGATGGAGGGGCTCGACCTCAAGGGGTACGACTTCGCCTTCCCCTCCAGCAAGGCGCCCGCCGACGAGCTGGCCGCCAAGTACGAAGTACACGGCAGGGCCCCGCACTCCGTTGTGCGAGGCCCTGCCGGATCCGCACCGCGGCCGGCCGTGACGATGTAGCTGGTCAGGGCACAGTCGGTTCTGACCGGCCGCGGAGTCCTACGGGTTCAGCCCAGGCGCTGCACCAGTGCCCGGTACTCGTCCCACAGCTCCTTCGGGGTGTGGTCACCGAAGGTGTTGAGGTGCTCGGGGACCAGCGCGGCCTCCTCGCGCCAGACCTCCTTGTCGACCGCGAGCAGGAACTCCAGGTCGGAGTCGGCCAGTTCGAGGCCCTTGGTGTCGAGCGCGTCCTTCGTCGGCAGGATGCCGATCGGGGTCTCGACGCCCTCGGCCTTGCCCTCCAGACGCTCCACGATCCACTTCAGGACACGGGAGTTCTCGCCGAAGCCGGGCCAGACGAACTTGCCCTCGTCGTTCTTGCGGAACCAGTTGACGTAGTAGATCTTCGGGAGCTTCGCGGCGTCCTTGTCCTTGGCCACATCGACCCAGTGGCCCATGTAGTCGCCCATGTTGTAGCCGCAGAACGGCAGCATGGCGAACGGGTCGCGGCGCAGCTCGCCGACCTTGCCCTCGGCGGCGGCGGTCTTCTCGGAGGCGACGTTCGCGCCGAGGAAGACGCCGTGGTTCCAGTCGAAGGACTCCGTCACCAGCGGTACGGCGGTGGCGCGCCGGCCGCCGAAGAGAATCGCGGAGATCGGCACGCCCTTGGGGTCCTCCCACTCGGGCGCGATGATCGGGCACTGCGAGGCGGGGACGGTGAAGCGGGCGTTGGGGTGGGCGGCGGGCGTGGCGGACTCCGGCGTCCAGTCGTTGCCCTTCCAGTCCGTGAGGTGGGCCGGGGTCTCCTCCGTCATGCCCTCCCACCAGATGTCGTTGTCGTCGGTCAACGCCACGTTGGTGAAGACGGAGTTGCCCCACAGCGTCTTCATCGCGTTGGCGTTGGTGTGCTCACCGGTGCCGGGCGCGACACCGAAGAAGCCGGCCTCGGGGTTGATGGCGTACAGACGGCCGTCCTCGCCGAAGCGCATCCACGCGATGTCGTCGCCGATGGTCTCGACGGTCCAGCCGGAGATCGTGGGCTCCAGCATCGCGAGGTTCGTCTTGCCGCAGGCGCTCGGGAAGGCGGCGGCGACGTACTTGGACTCGCCCTGCGGGGGCGTGAGTTTCAGGATCAGCATGTGCTCGGCGAGCCAGCCCTCGTCGCGGGCCATGACGGAGGCGATGCGCAGGGCGTAGCACTTCTTGCCGAGCAGGGCGTTGCCGCCGTAGCCGGAGCCGTAGGACCAGATCTCGCGGGACTCCGGGAAGTGGGAGATGAACTTGGTCTGGTTGCACGGCCAGGCCACGTCCGCCTCCCCCTCCGCCAGCGGGGCACCCAGGGAGTGCACGGCCTTCACGAAGAAGCCCTCGGAGCCCAGCTCGCCGAGGACCGCCTGGCCCATGCGGGTCATGGTGCGCATGGAGACGGCGACATAGGCGGAGTCGGTGATCTCGACGCCGATCGCGGACAGCGGAGAGCCGAGCGGGCCCATGCAGAAGGGCACGACGTACATCGTGCGGCCGCGCATCGAGCCGCGGAACAGGCCCTTGTCACCGGCGAAGATCTCCCGCATCTCCGCGGGGGCCTTCCAGTGGTTGGTGGGGCCCGCGTCCTCTTCCTTCTCGGAGCAGATGAAGGTGCGGTCCTCGACCCGGGCGACATCGGTCGGGTCGGAGGCCGCGTAGTACGAGTTGGGGCGCTTGATCGGGTCGAGCTTCCTGAAGGTGCCCTTCGCCACGAGCTCCTCGCACAGGCGCTCGTACTCGGCCTCGGAACCGTCGCACCAGACCACGCTGTCCGGCTGGGTCAGTTCGGCGATCTCGTTCACCCACGAGATCAGTTCCTGGTGAGTGGTGGGAACGACGGGGGGAGCCGCGATGTCGCGCGCCACGATTGCTCCTAAATGAGGGATTTTTGGTTGGAGGCCCCGTGGGGGCTGCGACCCGGATGCTTGCCAGAGGGGTACCTGGCGCTCATCCGGTGCCGACCGCACTCATTTGATCATCCGACGGGAGTGCCCATATGTCCAGAGGGCGTCACAGGTGAGCGAGCGTGAGGCTGGCCACGTCCGCTTCGGGGGAAGGCCGCACCGACGTCAACTCCCGTGAGACGATGGCCACTCTTGACCGTCGGACTGATACGTAACCTACGGTTCCGTAGGTACGATTCGGCCCATGACTGCGTCCGCCCCCGACGCGAACACGGACCTGCCGGCCGCCGGCCGCGGTCCCGTCGCGCTCTCCCTGCCGCATCCGGTCAAGCCCAAGCTCCGGGGCTGGCTGCATCTGGGCATGTTCCCGGCCGTAATCATCGCGGGCCTGGTGCTCACCGCGCTCGCCGACTCTTCCAGAGGCCGTTTGGCCTGCGGGATCTACGCCCTTACGGCGTGTCTGCTGTTCGGCGTGAGCGCGCTGTACCACCGGGGCAACTGGAGCCCGCGGATGGACGGCATCCTGCGCCGCCTCGATCACGCCAACATCTTCCTGATCATCGCGGGCACCTACACCCCGCTGACCATGCTGCTGCTGCCCGGCGCCAAGGGGCGGTGGCTGCTGTGGGGGATCTGGGGCGCGGCCGCGGCGGGGATCATCTTCCGCGTCTTCTGGGTCGGCGCCCCGCGCTGGCTCTACACGCCCTGCTACCTCGCGATGGGCTGGGCGGCCGTCTTCTTCCTGCCCGACTTCATGCGCACGGGCGGCATCGCGGTGCTGGTCCTGGTGATCGTCGGAGGCCTGCTGTACAGCGCGGGCGGCGTGGTCTACGGCATCAAGCGGCCGAACCCGTCACCGCGCTGGTTCGGCTTCCACGAGGTTTTCCACTCCCTCACGCTGGCGGCCTTCGCCGTGCACTACGTCGGGATCTCCCTGGTGGCGTACCAGCACGCGTGACCCCTGGAGGCTCCACAGGGCCACGGCAGCCGCCGTGGCCCTTTTTCATGCCCGGATACGATTGACAGTGAGACTCTTTTGAGAGTTACTCTCATTTCATGGACGCTGTCACTCCAGACCCTCGTCGTTGGTGGGCCCTCGGGGCCCTGGTCGCGAGCATGCTCACGCTCGGCTTCGACATGACGATCCTCAACGTGGCGCTGCCGACCATGGCGGCCGACCTGGGCGCCACCACCGGTCAGCAGCAGTGGATGGCGGACGCGTACGTCGTCGTCTTCGCGGCGCTGATGCTCCCCGCCGGACTGCTCGGCGACCGGTTCGGGCGACGGCTGATGCTGATCACCGGCCTGGGGATCTTCCTGGCCGGTTCCGTCGTCGGCGTCCTCGCCGGGGACGTGAACACGGTGATCGCCGCCCGCGCCGTGATGGGCGTGGGCGCCGCGCTGGTCACCCCGCTCGCGCTGTCCGTGCTGCCCTCGCTGTTCGGTCCCGACGAGCGCACCAAGGCCGTCGGCGTCATGTCCGCCGCCTCGGCGCTCGGCCTGCCGCTCGGCCCGATCATCGGCGGCTGGCTGCTGGACCACTTCTGGTGGGGCTCGGTCTTCCTGGTGAACGTCCCGATGGCCGCGCTCGGCATCGCCGCCTGTGTGTTCCTGCTCCCGGAGACCCGGGACCCCGCCTCCCCCAAGGTCGACACCGTCTCCACCGCGCTCACCGCGGCCGGGCTCGGCGTCCTGGTGTACGCGATCATCGAGGCGCCGGTCCGGGGCTGGGGCGACCCGCTGGTGCTGGTGATGCTCGCCGGTGCGGCCGTACTGATCGCCGCCCTGGTGCTGCGCGAGCGGCGCCTGACCCGCCCGATGCTCGACATGACGCTGCTCGCCCACCGCGGTTTCCTCTTCAACACCCTCGCCGCGACCCTGGTGATGTTCGTCCTGTCAGGACTGCTGTTCGTGCTCCCGCCCTACCTCCAGGCCGTCCTCGGCAACGACGCCCTCGGCACCGGACTCAGGCTGCTGCCGATGATGGGCGGCCTGCTGGTCGCGGCACGCACGGCTCAGCCGGTCGTCGCCCGGCTCGGGGCGCGTGCGGTGGTGAGCGCGGGACTCGCGGTGCTGTCCTTCGCCGCGCTCCTGGGCAGCCGTACGACGGTGGAGTCCGGCTACGGCTTCACCGCGCTGTGGCTCTCGGTCGCCGGGCTCGGCTTCGGTCTCGCGGTCGTCCCCGCCATGGACGCGGCCCTCGGCACCCTGCCCGCCGACCGAGCCGGCTCCGGATCCGGGCTGCTGATGACGCTGCGCCAGGTCGGCGGCGCGATCGGCATCGCCTTGCTCGGCAGTCTGCTCGCCGGGGTCTTCCGGGACCGGCTCGACGTCACCGGGCTGCCCGCCGGGGTCGCCGACACCGCCGGGGAGTCGGTGGTCGCCGCCCATGTCGTCGCCGAACGGGCGGGCGCGGAAGGTCTCGTGGCTTCCGCGAACAGCGCCTATGTGCACGGTATGGGTGTCGTCCTGCTGGTGTGCGCGGTCGCGTCCCTGGTGGCGTCCGTGCTGGCCGCGGTGTTCCTGACCGACGCCAAGGAAACCGAGGAGTTGGTCCCGGCCTCGGCCGATGCCCGACAATGACCCGCATGACGGCCGCACGCACCTCCTCCGCCGACCTCTCCCAGCTGGGACTCCGTGAGCGGAAGAAGATCAGGACCCGGACGGCGATCCGCACCGCGACCTACGCGCTGATCCGGGAACAGGGCTACGACGCCACCACCGTCGAGCAGATCGCCGAGCGCGCCGAGGTGTCGCCGTCCACGGTCTTCCGGTACTTCCCGACCAAGGAGGACATCGTCGTCACGGACGAGTTCGACCCGATCCTGGTCGAGGAGATCCGCAAGCGGCCGGCCGACGAGCCGTGGATGGACACCCTGCGGTATGTGACGACGACGGCCCTCGGCCTCAGTCTTCAGGAGGATCCCGAGGTCCTGCGGCTCCGGTCGCATCTGATGGTCCAGGTGCCCGCGGTGCGCTCCCGGATGCTGGAGTCCATGTCGGTCACCGGCCGGATGTTCAGCGAGGCCATCGCCGAGCGCACCGGCCGGGACCCGGAGGGCTTCGAGGTCCGCGTCTTCACGATGTCCCTGATCGGCGGCCTCGCGGAGATCACCCAGTACTGGGCGGAGCACGACTTCCGCGACGACCTCCACGACCTCCTGCACCGCGCCCTGGACGTCATCGAGCACGGCCTTCCCACCGAAAAGCCCTGAGCCCACGGGCCTCCCCCATGACATCCTGACCGGGTGAGCGCACCGGAGATCCACCTCGAATTCGCCCCCGAGCTGGCCCTGTTCGTCCCGCACGGCCGCCGGTCGGGCGTCACCCCCCTCGTCACCGACGGAGTCTCCTCCCTCGGCCATGTCGTGGAGTCCCTCGGCGTGCCGCTCACCGAGGTCGGGGCGCTGGAGGTGGACGGCCGCGAGGTGCCGGTGTCCTACGTCGCCAAGGCGGGCGACTCGGTCCGGGTGAAGACGGTCGAGCGCCCCCAGCGGGTGCCGGGCGCCCCCCTGCGCTTCCTGCTCGACGTCCACCTGGGCACGCTCGCCCGGCGCCTGCGCCTGCTCGGCGTGGACACCGCCTACGAGTCGACGGACATCGGCGATCCGGCGCTGGCCGCACTCTCCGCCGCCGAGCGGCGGGTCATGCTCAGCCGCGACCGGGGCCTGCTGCGGCGCCGCGAACTGTGGGCCGGCGCGTATGTGTACAGCACCCGCCCCGAGGACCAACTCCGGGACGTCCTGGAGCGCTTCCGCCCCGAGCTCCACCCGTGGACACGCTGCACCGCCTGCAACGGCCTGCTGAAGGAGGCCACGAAGGAGGAGGTCGCGGACCAGCTCCACGGCGGGACGCAGCGCTCGTACGACGTGTTCGCGCAGTGCCAGGATTGCGGACGGGCGTACTGGAAGGGCGCGCACCACGAGCAGCTGGTAGCCATCGTGGAACGCGCCCTTGCGCTTCGCTCCGAGCGCGGTTGACGGTACGCGCCGTGGGGAACTGCGGGCCGGCCGCGGCTGGTCGCGCCCGCGCGGCGGAGCCGCATACCGACACAGCCCCGCGCCCCTTTCGGGCGCTCAGCGCCTCGTCAGATCCTTCTTGCCGCAGGCGACACCGTCCCCGTTCCGGTCCAGCCGCAGTGGGTCGTCCTTGCCGTTCATCTTCAGGCGGCCGTATTCGTTCCGCTTCAGCCAGTCGCAGCGGGCCTGGGTCGTCGCCTGCACTCCCGGCGGGAAGGCGGTCGGGACACACACGTTCGCCGAGCCGTAGTGCCGGTCGCAGCCCGAGACCGTCGGGCTGACCTTCTGCGACGCGCGCTTCTTGCCGGGCCCGGTCACCTTGCCGGACAGGTCGTGCGCGAAGGAGTGGACTTGGGCCGAGGCGTCCGTCGGCTTGAGGGCCGTAGGGCCTTGGAGGTGGACCCACTTGGCGACCGACGGGACGCCGTTGGCGTCGACCGCGAAGAGCATGTACCAGCCGGGCGGGGCCAGGTTGGGGTTGCTCGTCACGTTCAGGTCGATGTTGTTGCCGTCGACCGACAGCGGCAGATCGACGAACCGCTGGTTCGGGTCCGAGGAGTGGGTCACCGCCGCGGGGCGGATCAGTTCCGCCTTCGCGATCGGGCGGTCCACCGTGATCCGCTGCGTGTCGCCGTAGTTCCACTCGGTGTCGATCACCGAAGTGATCGTCGGACGCTCGCCCTTGAGGAGATAGGGCGGGGTGTAGACCGACACGTTGTGGTTCCAGGAGCCGTTGCCCGGGTTGTCACCGGTGGTCATCACCCGGCCGTCCGGGAGCAGGAACGCCGAGGAGTGGTAGCCGCGGGCCTCCGGGTCGGTGGCGACCTGGTCGAAGGTCTCCGTCGCCGGGTCGAAGATCGACGTCTCGAAGACGGGGTCGGCGCGGTTGTGCAGCGCGCCGCCCGTCTCCAGCACCTTGCCGTCGGGCAGCAGCACGGCGGAGACGTACATCTTGCCCTGGCCGACGGTCTGCGCCACCGGCCCGTTGCCGAGGTCGACCATGCCCTGCGGGATCGGCGGCCCCGCCACGTACGACGGGTTCGGCTGCTTGAGGTCGATGATGTCGGTCAGCCGGTTGGCGTCCGGGTTGGAGTCGATGTTGCCGCCGCCCAGGGTGAGGACCTTCTGGTCCTGCGCCGGAGGCAGCAGCACGCTCGCCGACTGGTCGCGCTCGTCCTTCTTCTGGAGCCCCGGCACCTGAGTGATCGTGTTGGCGCCGTAGTCGTAGATCGCGGAGCCGGTGCCCGGGATGTTGTTGCCGAAGACATGGCTGCCGGAGTAGAAGAGGCGGCCGTCCTGCATCAGGATCATCGACGGGTACAGACCCCAGTACGACCAGGTCTGGTTGACCTTCCACAGTTCGAGCCACTTCTGCTCGGCCTGCGAGAACACCTCGGTCGTCACCGACCCGGTGGAGTCCTCCTTGAGCCCGCCGAAGGAGATCACATCACCGTTGCCGAGGATCGTCGCCGACGGGTACCAGTGCCCGTCGTTCATGTCGTTGGTCTTGATGTAGCTCTCGGTCTCGGGGTCGAAGATGTACGAGTCCTTGTACCCCTGATAGCCGATCGTGCCGTCCGCCGAGGGATAGCCCTTGTTGCCGCTCATCACCAGCACCCGCCCGTCCTGGAGCTGGACATGGCCGGAGCAGAACATGTCCTTCGGGGTGGGAACGATCTTGTACGAGCCGTTCTGCGGGTCGTACACCGCGGAGGTGAACTTACCCGCCTCGAACATCTGCTGGCTGTTGCCGGAGCCCGCGATCATCAACACCTTGCCGTTGTTCAGGACGACGGAGTGCATCGAACGCACCGGGTTCTGCACGGGCAGCACCTCCCAGCGGCCGTTCGCGCACTCCTCGGCGGTGCCCGTGCAGGTGGGCGGCGGGGTGACGTCGGGGACCTGCTCCATCGTGTAGTCGTCGGTGGTCGCCGAGCCGGTGCCGTAGACCGAGACGCCCCAGCTGATCCGGTCGGTGCCGACCGGGACCTCGGGGGTGCGGACAGTGGCCTCGGTCCAGTTCCCGGCCATCTCCAGCGTCTTGAGGTCGGTCCAGTACTGCCAGCCGGCGGTGGTGTCGTGCCGGAAGAGAGTGAGGTTGGCGTCCGGGGTGGTCGTCTTGTACCAGAGGCCGAGGTCGTACTGCTTGCCCGGTGTCACCACCGGCGCGCAGTCCGCGGACTCGGTGATCAGCGCCTTGCGGTCGCCCTCGACCCGGCGGGTCAGCGTGACCTTCATGGCCTTGGAGCCGGAGTGGGCGTCGGCGACGGTCTCGTAGGAGAAGTCGTTGTCGCCCCAGCCGGACTTGGACCAGCAGAACGGCATGTCGCCGGTGCCGGCGGTCTCGAAGCCCGCGTTCTTGATCAGGTTGGCGGCGGAGGCGGGGTGAGGTGTGGTCAGGAGGAGGCCTGCGGTGAGGACGCCCACCGCGAACAGGGCCGTTCTCCGTCGGTGTCTCATGCGGTGCTCCTTGCTGTGCGGCTCCTGCGCGGCTCCCCGCCGGCATTCCTGCGGGGCAGGTAGACCAGCGCCTCGGTGGCGGCGAAGCGCAGGACGAAGGTGGTGACCAGGGCGAGCGCGGTCGCCGACAGGGCGCCCATCCCGAACTCGCTGACCAACAGCGCGATCAGCGGGATACGCAGCACCAGATCGGCGTTGGCGAGCAGCGCGAACCGGCCGGCGCGGTCCCACCAGCGCCGGTGCAGCCGTCGGTCACGGAACAGCAGGTGTTCGATGAGCAGGAAGTTCCAGGCCACGCCGAACTGGTTGGCGACGATCTCGGCGGGCAGGTAGTGCATGCCGAGGCCGGTCAGGATCCACAGCGCGAGCAGGTTCGGCAGGAACCCGGAGGCGCCGATCAGCCCGAAGCCGATCAGGCGGGCGGCCGGGGACGCGGTGCGCAGGCCGACCAGATGGCACAGGAAGCGCAGGCCCTCCTGGGCGGTCGACTTGGACTCGCCCGCGAACCGGTCCTGGAACACGAACGGCACCTCGGCGACTTCGCGCGGGCGGCTGCGGACCGCGAGTTCGAGGAGGATCTTGTAGCCGAGGGGCTTGAGCACATCCGCGGTGACGGCCTGGCGGCGGATCGCGAAGAAGCCGCTCATCGGATCGCTGATGCCGTGCAGCCGGCGCGGAAACAGGGACTTGGTCAGCCAGGTGGCGCCGCGGGAGACGGCGACCCGGTAACTGCCCGCGAGCCCGGCCCTGCTGCCGCCCTTGATGTACCGGGAGGCGACGACGAGTCCGGCGTTGGACCGCTCGCCGGTGGCCACCAACTCCGGGACCAGGGAGGGCGGATGCTGGCAGTCGCCGTCCATCACGACGATCCAGTCCGAGGTGGCCGCCGTCAGCCCTTCCACGACCGCGCCGCCGAGCCCGCCGACGGGCTCGTCCCGGTGGATCACGGCCACCGGGAACGGACAGTCCTTCGCCGCATCCTTGATCACCTCGGGGGTGTCGTCGGTGGAGTCGTCCACGAAGACCACCTCACAGGGCAGCCGGGTCGGCACCGACTCGGTGATCTGGTGCAGCAGTTGGCGGATGTTCGCGGACTCGTTGAAGGTCGGTACGACGATGGTGACCGCCCCGGGCTCCGGAACCTCGGAGGCCTCCAGATCCGGTACGGGCGCGGTGTATTCCTGGCTCATCGGGCGCCTCCCGCGGTCTGGATCTGCCGGATCTCGATGCGGTCCTCGCCCTTGCCGAAGACGGCGACGGGCGTCGAATGCTCCATGGCCGCCTTCACGTTCGGCAGGTCGGCCGCGTCGCGCCGTACGGTCGGGGAGGCGACGACGTAGTCGATGTCGCGCCAGCCGCGGGGCATGGTCTTGCTCACCGCGGGGTCGAGGTCGGCCTTGTAGAACCAGATGACGCCGTCGCCGGGCCGGTACCCGGAGTGCACCAGGTCCAGCCAGAGCGCGTCGTCGACGAGGACCCGGGTCTCCTCCGGGTTCTCCACCTCGGTGCTGAGCCACTTCGAGGCCGCCCGGTAGGGGGCGTTGGCGTCGGCGGTGACGGCGGTGCGGTCGCCGTCGTACCAGCGGGGCACGACATAGGCGCCCGCGCCGAGCGCGAGGACGGCCGCGAGGGTGTACCGGCCGGCCGGATGCAGTCGCCCCTTGCGCAGCACGGCATGGGCGACCGAGGCGGTGCCTCCGGCGAGGACGAGGGCGAGGAAGGGCAGCGCCTGGATGATGTACATCGCGGGCAGATAGCCGCTCGACCGCATCGCGACCAGGGCGAGGATCGCCACGGCCGCGCAGGGCCCGGCGAGTGCCCGGGCGGTGACCGACCAGCGCCAGGTGGCGAGCAGCAGCAGCGCGCCCGCGAGACCGCCGAGGGGCAGGACACGGTCGTAGTAGAGCCACGACTGGAGCACCCCGTACGAGCTGGACCCCTGGTCGAGGATGAAGCCCGAACCGGGCCTGGTCATCTGGTACTTGATGCCGTCCCAGAGGGAGACATGCCCGCTGCCGGGGACCAGCTCGCCCTTCAGCAGGGCGAAGAGGGGGTACGACAGACCGATCAGGACGCAGGCGGTGATCGCGCCGGTCACGGCGAACTTACGGGTGTCGCGGTGGCTGTGCCGCCACATCGTGACGAGGATCGCCGGGAGGACGAAGATCATCGTCTCCTTGGTCAGCACCGCGGTCGCGGCGGCGATGCCCGCGCCGAAGTGGTGCCAGAGGTGGCGGTTCGGGGAGGCGGCGAGGGTGAACGCCAGCAGCGTCCACATCACCGCGAGGTTGTCGAGGAAGATCTCGCGCTGGAGGATGACCGACAGCGGCGAGAGCCCGAACAGGACCATGCCGAGCCCGGCGGCCCAGCGCGGCAGCGAGAGCCGGCGCCCGAGCACATACACCAGGGCCGCGCTGATCCCGCTGACCACCAGCATCACGGCCCGCATCGAGCCGACGGTCATGGAGTCGGGGCTGATCAGCGACGGTATCCAGGTGAGCAGGGCTATCTGCACCCAGCCCAGGGGCGGGTGGTCGTACCAGTACGTGTAGTGGGCGAGCCCCCGGCCCTCCTGGACCGCCCAGGCCTGGGCGAGATAGGTGCCCTCGTCGTCACTGAAGGCCGGGTAGGCGGCGATGTTCCAGCCCTGCACGACGAGGATCGCCGCGAGGAGCACACAGCACAGGATGAGGTCGGGTCGGGAGGTACGCAGCTTCTTCGGCGGGGCCGTTCGATCGGTCGAACCGGTTTCCGGCGCAGGCTGCCGCTGCGCGGGGACCTCGGTGGTCACCGCGGGGAGGGTGGAGGTCACGCAGGGACGTCCTCTCGGATCACTTCGGCCTGGTTGAGGTGTGCGCCGACATGGGAGGTCAACTCCCAGTCGTCACGGCCGCGTTGCTCGCGCCAGACGGCACGGATCGCGGCTCCGGCGAGCAGCACCTGGTAGAAGGGACCGCCGATGATGAGCTTCAGGTAGTGCACGAAGCGGACGCGAAGTCCGTACTGCTTGCCGAAGTCGTGCAGTCCGACGACCTCGAACGCGAAGGTGACGAGCGCGGTGACGGCCGGCAGGAAGGTGATGAACGCGATGGACACCGGCACGTCGAGGAAGAGGGCGATCGCCACGTTGAACGGGATGATCAGACCGGTGAAGGCCTGGAGGAACGGGGTGACGAGGGTGTAGCGGGCGAGCATCCGCTGCCCGAAGGTGGGCAGTTGCTTCCAGTCCTGCTTCCGGTAGACCTGCAGGAAGCCCTGGTTCCAGCGGGTGCGCTGCTTGAGCAGCGACATCAGGCTGCCGGGGGTCTCCTCCCTGGTCACCATGTCGGAGTCGTAGGCGACGACGACCTTCTTGCCGACGCTGGACAGCCGTACGCCCAGGTCGCAGTCCTCGGCGAGGCAGTCGGGGTCCCAGCCGTCCGCTTCCCGCAGCACGTCCGTCCGGAGGAAGACGGTGTTGCCGCCGAGCGGGATGAACCCCTTCTGCGCGTGCAGATGGAGCCGGGAGCGGAACCAGAAGAAGTACTCCAGGCAGTTGCGCAGGCTGTACCAGCTGGAGTGGAAGTTGATCAGCTGCACCCCGCCCTGGACGACGTCGGCGCCGGTGGAGCGGAAGGCGTGGTCGACGTGGGCGAGCAGCTCCGGGTGGACCTGGTCCTCGGCGTCGAAGACCCCGACGACATCGCCGCGGCAGTGCGGCAGCGCCGTGTTCATGGCCTTCGGCTTGTTCTTCTTCTCGTGGGTGTCGACGACCACCCGGACCCGTGGGTCGCGTGCGGCGGCCCGCTCGGCGACCTCCGTGGTCTCCGGGTCGTCGTGCCCGACGATGACGATGATCTCGAAGTCGGTGTGGCTCGACTCCAGCAGCCGCTGAATGGTGTGGTCGAGCACGGCTTGTTCGTGCCGGGCCGGAAGCAGCAGCGAGAACGACAGATGCTCGCCGCCGTCCGGTCTGCTGAACCGGGTGGAGGCGAGCACCTCGGGCGTACGCCAGGCGTGCATCTGCCACCACAAGGTGAACGCCGCCATCCAGAACAGGCCCAGCGAGACGACAGCGATGAAGACAGACGTGAGCAACAGATCCCCCCAGATCCCCAGAACCCCCTGTCGCGACGGACAGTCACACCCGTCGCGTCACTGTGCAGAGATTAGGGGGGAAGTGTGAAGCGCGAGAGCTGTTCCGATAAATAGCTTGTTTCGGAACGGTGCGGCGAGTAGCGGGATCTAACCGAACACATGCCCAATTTGGGCAACGCCAGACCGCCCCCGACCGCTGTTCTCAGCCGCTCAGCGCCTCGCGCAGTCGCTCCGGGTCGGTCGTCGGGGCGTCACAGGTGAAATTACGGCAGACGTACGCGGCCGGTTCGCCGCCGACCAGCGGCCGCCCCGCGAGCAGCGGCAGCTCGTCACTCTCCGGAGTTCCGAGGGCGACCACGGCCCCGGGCGCGGTGCCCAGCAGTGCCGTCCGGTGCATGGCCCGGGTGGCCGGATCGTCCAGCGAGGGTCCGACGACCGCGACCTCGCGTGGCCCGTCGAGCCGAGCCTCCGCGGCGGCGAGCCCCCAGCCGATGAACCGGGGCACCCGCGGCCCGAGCGCCTTCACCACGCCGAGCGCCCGTTCCGCCGCGGTGCGATGGGTCCCGGCGCCGGTCTGGGCCGCGTAGCTCAGCAGGGCGTTCGCGGCGGCGGTCCAGCCGGAGGGGGCGGCGTTGTCGGTGGGGTCCTGCGGGCGGCGGATGAGCCGCTCGGCGTCCACGGCCGTGTCGTACAGGGCACCCGACTCCGCGTCGACGAAGCGGGCGAGGACGTGGTCGAGCAGGAACCCGGCGAACTCCAGCCAGACGCCCTCACCGGTGACGGACGCGAGCGCGAGGAAGCCTTCGGCGACGTCGGCGTAGTCCTCCAGCACCCCCGCGTTCACGCCGACGTGGCCGTCCTTGCTGGTACGGGAGATCTGCGCGTGCTCGTCCAGATGGAGCCGTACGAGGAGATCGGCGGCGGCCACCGCGGCCTCGACGAGGTCGGGGCGGTCGAAGTAGGCGCCGGTCTCGGCGAGCGCGGCGATGGCGAGGCCGTTCCACGCGGCGACGACCTTGTCGTCCCGTCCCGGCGCGGGCCGCCCGGCGCGGCTCGCGAACAGGCGCTCCCGGATGCCGGCGATCTTCTCGGCGTCGAACATGCCCTCGTGCTGCGGAAGTTGGAGTACGGAGGCGCCCTCCTCGAAGGTGCCCTCCTCGGTGACGCCGAAGTACTGGGCGGCGAGTTCGGCATCTTGGGAGCCGAGAGCCCGGGTCAGCTGATCGGGCGTCCAGACGTAGTAGGCCCCCTCGACGTGCTTTCCGGTCCCGTCATCGCTGTCGGCGTCGAGCGCGGAGGCGAACCCGCCTTCACTGGTGCGCAGTTCGCGGACCATGAAGTCGGCGGTCTCCAGGGCGACACGACGGGCGAGCTCGGAGCCGGTGGAGCGCCAGAGGTGGGCGTAGACCCGGCAGAGAAGGGCGTTGTCGTAGAGCATCTTCTCGAAGTGCGGCACGGTCCAGTCCCGGTCGACGGAGTAGCGCGCGAACCCACCCCCGAGCTGGTCGTAGATACCGCCCCTGGCCATCCGCTCGCAGGTGTCGGCGGCCATCTGGAGCGCCCCCTCGGCCCCGGTCCGCGCATGGTGGCGCAGCAGGAACTCGATGACCATGGAGGGCGGGAACTTCGGCGCTCCCCCGAATCCGCCGCGCTGCGGGTCGTACTCCCGGGTGAGCCCGAGCAGCGCCCGCGCGAGCTCCTCCTCGCCGGGTGCCTCGGAGTCGCCGTAGGAGATCTCCCGCCCGGCGAGGTCGCGGACGATCTTCCCGGCGACCTCGGAGACCTCGTCCCGGCGGCCGGTCCAGGCCTGGTGGACGCCCTCCAGCACCTGCCGGAAGGAGGGCATGCCCTGGCGGGGGGCGGGCGGGAAGTAGGTGCCGAAGTAGAAGGGCTCGGCGTCGGGGGTGAGGAAGACGGTCATGGGCCAGCCGCCCTGGCCGGTGGCCGCCTGGACGGCCTCCATGTAGACGGCGTCCACGTCGGGACGTTCCTCGCGGTCGACCTTGATGTTGACGAAGTGCTCGTTCAGGTAGTCGGCGGTCTCCTGGTCCTCGAAGGACTCGTGAGCCATGACATGGCACCAGTGACAGCTGGAATATCCGACGCTGAGCAGCACGGGTTTGCCGCTCTCGCGCGCCTCCTCGAATGCCTGGTCCGACCAGGGCCACCAGTCGACGGGATTGTCGGCGTGCTGGAGCAGGTACGGGGAGGTCTCATGGGCCAGTCGGTTCGGCATGGTGTCCATCCTGCCGCAGTACCCCGGCGACCGCCGGGCAGCACACCCCGCAAGCTCGATCTTGCGGCCCCCTCCCCAGGGCGTCCCGTCCGCAGCACACTTGACCAAGAACGCAGTTGCCGCCGGAGGGGGACCTGACATGCGGGACAGCCATCGGACGGAGGTCGAGCGGCTGTTGGCTCGGGCCGTGGAGGAAGAGGTACGGCGCTCGGGCGGGCGCACCGACGGGGGTGTGCTGCTGTCCCGGGCGCGGGGCGCGCTGGACGCCATGGCGCAGTCGGCGGCCGAGGAGTACGCGGCCTACACCCGCGCGCTGGAGGAGACGGAGGCCGGCCGGCTCACCTTCGGGCAGCGGTACGCCCGGGAGGGCGGGGGGACTCCGTTGCTGGTGGCGGGGGTGGCCGGCCTCGCCGCGCTCGTCGCCGACCTGGCCCTCGGCACCGGCGCGGGCACCGCGGTGGGCGCGGCCGTGACCGTGGGTGTCGTGGGCGCCGCGGCGACGGTGGTGAAGGTGGCCGGGGTGCATCTGCCGGCCGCGCACCACCGGGCGGGGGCGGCCGGGCAGCCCGGCGGTCCCGAGCAGCTGCGGCTGCAGTGGCTGACCGCGCTGGAGGTACGGGGCATTCGGCCGTTCCTCGATCAGCAGCGGGTGCTGAGCGCGTCGACGGGGGCGAAGCCGCAGTTGCGCGGCACCGACAAGAGCGCGGCGGCCCGGGGGCGGAGCGTGCTGGAGCAGTCCTTCGGTCAACTCCCCGAGCCGGAGCAGCCGTTCGCGGGCCGACGCCAGGAGCTGGGGCGGATCCGGCAGTGGGTGCAGGCGGCCCGCGCGAGCACCGAGACCCGTCCGACGGTTGTCGTGCTGCACGGGGCGCCCGGCAGCGGCCGTACGGCCCTCGCGGTACGGGCCGCGCACGATCTGCGGGACCAGTTCCGCGGCGCGTGCGTGGTCGATCTGCGCGGCGACACGGTGGAGGAGCCGCCGCTGTCCACCCGGGACGCTCTGCTGCATCTGCTGAACCGCCTGGGCGCACCCCGCGAGCAACTGCTGTTCCGCGAGCGCTCCTCCCCGGACCAGCAGGTCAAGCGGCTCAGCGAGCTGTACCACCAGCATCTGACCGGGCTGCCGGTCACGATCGTCCTCGACGACGCCTCGGACCCGGAGCAGGTGCGCACCCTGCTGCCCGAGCGCTCCGACAGCCTGGTCCTGGTGACGGCCCGCGACCCCCTGGTCCTGCCCGGGGACCTGCCCGCCTGGGTGCACGAGCTGCGGGTGGAGCCCCTGGAGGCGGCGGGCGCGGAGGAGCTGCTGACGGCGGTGGCGCAGGATGCGACCGGTCCGTACGACGCGGAATCCGCCGACACGGTCCGCCAGTTGTGCGGCGGACTCCCCCTGGCGCTGCGTATCGCGGGCTCCTCGCTCGGCCCGCGCTCCCCTCGCCGTCTGGCCACCGACCTGGGCGCGTACGGACCCGTGGAACCGGTGGAGCGCGTGCTGTGGCTGCGCTACACCGACCAGTCGGAACCGGCCCGGCGGCTGCTGCGCCGGCTGGCGCTGGCCGGACGGGCCTCGCTGGGCGCGGCGGCGGCGGCCGCGCTGCTGGCGACGGACGAGGCGGAGGCCACCCGCCATCTGGTCGCCCTCTCCGAGGCGGGCCTGATCGACCATGTCCGCGGCAGCCGCTACCGCCTGCACGACCTGGTCCGCGCCTTCGCCCACGCCCGTCTCCTCGACGAGGAGGAGCCGGCCGAGCGCACCTCGGCGCAGGAACGGCTGATCGTCAACTACGCCGACCTCGCCGACTCGGTCCTACGGCTGGTCGACGGCAACATGTCCACCCGCTCCGACCGCTTCAGCCCCCATGGCTTCACCTCCCTGGACGAGGCCCTGCGCTGGCTGGACGACGAGTCGAGCTTCATCACCTCGGCGCTGCGGCACGCGGAGAGCGTGAACCAGGCGGCGGTGCTGGAACTGCTGGGCGCGCTGTGCGACTACTGCCTACTGCGCGGCGACCTGTACCGCCTGGGCGAGATCAGCGAGCTGGCCCAGGCGGTGGACCAGGGCCTGCTGCTGCGCTCGGTGCAGTGGCGCACGGGCATCGCGGCGCGTCAGCTCGGCGAACTGGACAAGGCGAGGACGACGCTGGCATCGGTGGTGGACCTGTACATGGAGGCCCACCACGACGCGGGCGCGGCCCGGGCCCTGTGCTCCCTGGGCATCACCCTGCACCACCAGGGCCAGCTGACGGAGGCGGCGAAGAAGCTGCGGGAGGCACTGGACCTGCAGGCACCCCCGCAGCTGGCCACGGACCGGGCATGGACGATGCACGCGCTGGCGGCGGTGGAACGCGACCGGGCCCACCTCTCCGAGGCCCTGGACCTCTTGACCCGCTCCCTGGAACTGCACCGGGCGGGCGAGTCGGTGCACGGCGAGGCCTGGGCCCACTTCCAACTCGGCCAGCTGGCCCTGCGCATGGGCGACGTCCCCCGGGCGGAACGGGAACTGCGCACAGCGCTGGAGCTGTACGGCCGTACCCGCGACGCACGCGGCGAGGCCTGGGCGCTGACCCAACTGGCCCGGGCCCGCCTGGTCGCCGGCGACCCGTCCCCGGCCGTGGACGGCCTGCGCCAGGCGGCGTCCCGGCACCGCGACAACGAGGACGCGCGCGGCGAGGCCTGGACGATCTTCTACCTGGGCCAAGCCCTGGAGGAGACAGGCGACTTGGACCAGGCGGTACGCGAACTGGAGCGCTCCCGCACGATGTTCTCCCGTATGCGGGACGTGTACGGCCTGGCCTGCGCCCGCCACCACTCGGCGAGGGCGACACGCGACCTGCGCGCGGCCCAGACGGGATCGCTGCGCAACTCAGGGTTCGCCCGCCAGCTCCTGGTGGACGCGAGGGCCGACTTCCAGCGCATCGGCGTCGCGCACGGCGAGGCGTGGACCTGCCTTGAGCTCGCGGTGGTGGAGGCCGGCAACTCCCGTACCCAGCAGGCGTTGGCGCTGTGCGACGAGGCACTGGGTCTCTTCACGTCCTACGGCGACCGCCGGGGCGAGGACTGGGCCCACTTCCTGCGCTGCACGCTGCTCCCGTACGCGGCACCGGGCGGCGTCGAGGTCGGCACGGCGGTGGCCCAGGAGGAGCTGGCGCAGCTGGCACGCGGTGGTCACGCGGTACGGGACGAGAAGCTGGAGGAGTACGTCGGCGCGTATCAGCTCCTCCTGGAACGGGGCGTGAATCTGGAGGCGGGCTGGCAGGCCTGGCGGCTGGGGATGGTGCCGAGCCGGCATGCCCGGGAGGTCATGGGGGTGGCGGTGATGACCGCGGGGCGGTGATGCAGCGGCTTTCGCCGGCGGACGGGGTCCGGGGCTGGGAATGTGGTCGGGTGGGCGATTTCGGGGTTCGGGGGTGGTCCGGTGGGGGCGTGGTCTGCGGGGGCCGACGACGGGGCCACCGACCTGGTCGTGTACGCACACGGCTGGCGCACTCCGCCCGAGGACGCCCACGCGATGGCCGCCGGTCTGCTGGCTCTCGCCGCCGAGCAGTACGCGCGCCGGCAGGCGCTCCACCCCCGGCTGCCCGAGGGGCGGCCTTGGCCCGTGCTGCTGTGCCGGGCCTCGGGGAAGCGGCGCGGGATGGGCGAGTACTTCAAGATGCGCGACCGGGCGCACACCTGAGCACGGACGGGCACGGGGGCCGGGTCATCGGGCAGTTGCTGGGGTATGTGGACGCCCGCCGCGGCGATCCGGCCGCGCCCGAGGTGCTCGCCAACCGCGAGGGGCAGTATCTGCACCTGGTCGGGCATTCCTTCGGGTGCCGGGTGCTGTGCGAGGCCGTGCAGTGCGCGGCCGAGGGGCCGGCCACGCTGGGCTGGAGCATGCCCCGGCCGCCGGACCGGCCGTTCACCGCGGACTCGATGCTGCTGTCCCAGATGGCCGCCCCGCGCGACGCCTTCGAGACGTTGTTCACCACGCTCGACGAGGTCCCGCTGCACGGTCCCGTCGTGGCGACCTACGCACAGGCCGACCTCGCCACCGGCTTCTGGCATGTGCGCGCCGAGAAACGGGCGGGGGTCGGCCACGCCGGCATCGGGACCGCACCCGCGCCGGTCTCCGGCATCCGGATGCGCAGCACAGGTGAGCCGTATCCGCGCGATGCCCTCGACCACCGGTTCGTCAGCGTCGACGCCTCGGAGGTGTACGTCCGCCGGCGCGGCTGGTCGGGCGCCCACTCCGACCATGTACGGCCGGAGTCGGCGCACCTGCTGCTGCCACTGACCGACCACGCGCGGTGAGCTAGTGCCGCGGCAGGCGACGTTTGCCCGTCAAGGAGCGGCGTCCGGTGCGTGCTCTCGGCGTGCCGCCGGAAGCCCTCGTACCTGGATGTACTGGGCTTTCGGCCGGTGCGGAGAGAGCGCGTGCCGGGCGTCGCGACGGGGCGAACGTTGCCTGTCGCGGCACTAGTCCTTCACGGAGTCCGAGGAGGCGTCCGCCTTCGGGTCCGGGGTCTCCGTGAAGGCCACCTTGCCCATGTGCCTGCTCATCGACTTCATCAGGGCCCACACGGCCAGGGCCATCACCGCGAAGACGATGAAGCCGAGGACACCGGGAGTGACCTTGTCCTTGTCGATCTCCTTGGCGAGGGTGGCCAGCTGGGTCATTGCCAGGCTTGCGCTTGCACTCATGTCAGACATTGTCGCGGACGCCCGCGAAGAGGTCGTCCTCGGGGAGGGAAGTATCGACGAGCGACTTCGCCAGCTCGTACTCCTCCGTCGGCCAGACCTCCTTCTGGAGCTCCATCGGCACTCGGAACCAGCCGCCGTCCGGGTCGATCTGCGTGCGGTGCGCGATCAGGGCCTTGTCGCGGATCTCGAAGAACTCGGCGCACGGAATGTGCGTGGTCAGCGTGCGCTCGGTGCGCTCGAACTCGTCCCAGCGCTTGAGCCACTCCCCGTACGGCGACTCCAGACCGCGGTCCAGCATCGCCTGGTGCAGCGCCTCGGTACGCGGACGGTTGAAGCCCTGGTTGTAGTAGAGCTTCTGCGGCTGGTACACGGGGCCGAACTCGTCCTCCGGGTACTTCTCGGTGTCCGCCGCGCCCTCGAACGCCACCATCGAGATCTTGTGGGTCATGATGTGGTCGGGGTGCGGGTAGCCGCCGTTCTCGTCGTAGGTGGTGATCACCTGCGGACGGAAGGAGCGGATCTTCCGCACCAGCTCACCGGCCGCCTTGTCGACGTCCTCCAGGGCGAAGCAGCCCTCGGGCAGCGGCGGCAGCGGGTCGCCCTCGGGCAGGCCCGAGTCGACGAAGCCGAGCCACTCCTGCTTGACGCCGAGGATCTCGCGGGCCTCGTCCATCTCCTTCTTGCGCACCTCGTGGATGTGTTCCTCGATGTACGTGTCGCCCTGGAGCTTGGGGTTGAGGATGGAGCCACGCTCCCCACCCGTGCAGGTCACGACCAGCACGTCCACCCCCTCGGACACGTACTTCGCCATGGTGGCCGCGCCCTTGCTCGACTCGTCGTCGGGGTGGGCGTGAACGGCCATCAGTCGCAGCTGGTCAGTCAAGACTCAATCCTCGTCGGTCGGCGCCCCCGTGTGAACGGGCGCATACGGCGGCTTCTATAGTGACCGAATCGGGGGCCGAATAATTCCGGGCCCGGCCCCGCCGAGAGGACGATCATGACCACGGTGAGCACGCGACCGCCCGAGGGCCGCTACGGGCGCTCCTCGGACGAGACCACCGACCGCCGTCTCAAGATCGCCGCCGCCGTCCTCGGCACCCTGCTCCTCGCGGTGGTCGGGTACTTCGGCTACCACTACGTGGGCCAGAACAAGATCAGTGCCGAGATCATCAAGTACGACTTCTCGAAGACCTTGGTGAAGGTGCATCTGGAGGTCCGCAAGGACGCAGGCGCCTCCGGCTACTGCACGGTCCGCTCGCAGGCGGAGAACGGCGCCGAGGTGGGCCGGGCGGACTTCCGCTTCGACGGGGACGCCACACGGATCGACAAGGTCGTCACGCTGCGTACGACGTCGGAGGGCACGACGGCCGAGCTGCTCGGCTGTCAGGCGGATTGACGCAGCCCGACGCGGCCGGGCCGGGATCGGGCTCGCCCGCAATACGTAGGCGCTGACCTGCGTTGACGTAATTCTGGTGGCTTATGTCCTCCCCCTGACGCCATGGAATTGTTAGGCTCGTGGTTTCGCCCATCCGTGAAGGAACATTCTTCTGGGTAGGGCGATGCTTTGTATTCCCGGTACCGACGAGGAGCACCTGTGACCCAGACCAGCGAGTCCGTCACCTGGCTGACCCAGGAGGCGTACAACAAGCTCAAGGACGAGCTTGCGTACCTTACTGGTCCTGCGCGCACGGAGATCGCCGCCAAGATCGCGGCCGCGCGCGAGGAGGGCGACCTGCGCGAGAACGGCGGGTACCACGCGGCCAAGGAGGAGCAGGGCAAGCAGGAGCTCCGCGTGCGCCAGCTGACCCAGCTTCTCGAAAACGCCCAGGTCGGCGAGGCGCCGACCTCCGCGGAGGGTGAGGTCGCGCCCGGCATGGTCGTGACGATCGCCTTCGACGGTGACGAGGACGACACCCTGTCCTTCCTGCTCGCCTCGCGCGAGTACGCGAGCTCCGACATCGAGACCTACTCCCCGCAGTCCCCGCTGGGCGCCGGCGTGATCGGCCACAAGGTCGGCGAGGACGCGGAGTACGAGCTGCCGAACGGCAGGAAGGCCTCGGTGCGGATCCTGAAGGCCGAGCCCTACAGCGGCTGACCACCGGTCCCGTAGGCCCTTGACGCGCCCCCGGCGTCCCTGTGACGCCGGGGGCGTCGTCATGCCGCGGCGGAGCGGTACTTGCGGACCGCCAGCGTCCGGAATATGGCGATGATCAGGACCGAGTAGATCAGCGACGCCCAGACCGGGTGCTGCATGGGCCAGGCGTCGGAGGGTGAGACGCCGGGGTTGCCGAAGAGCTCACGGCAGGCCTGGACCGTGGCGCTGAACGGGTTCCAGTCGGCGACGTGTTGCAGCCAGGGGGTCATCCGGCTGGAGTCCACGAACGCGTTCGAGATGAACGTGACCGGGAACAGCCAGATCAGTCCGCCCGAGGTGGCCGCCTCCGGGGTGCGCACGGACAGGCCGATCAGGGCTCCGACCCAGGTGAACGCGTATCCGAGCAGAAGCAGCAGCCCGAAGGCGCCGAGCACCTCGCCGAAGCTGGTGTGGGTACGCCAGCCCACCAGCAGCGCGACTGTCGCCAGCACGAACAGCGTGAGCGCCGTCTGCACCAGGTCGGCCAGGGTCCGGCCGGTGAGCACCGCGCCACGGGCCATGGGCAGCGAGCGGAAGCGGTCGATGAGCCCCTTGTGCATGTCGTCGGCGATACCCGCCCCGGCGCCGGCGGTGGCGAAGGTGACGGTCTGCGCGAAGATGCCGGCCATCAGGAACTCGCGGTAGACCGCGGAGTCCGTGGTGCCGCCGATGTTCATGGAACCGCCGAAGACATAGCTGAACAGCACCACGAACATGATGGGCTGAATCAGCCCAAAAATTACCATTTCCGGAATCCTGGACATCCGGATCAGGTTCCGCTTGGCCACGACCAGGGAGTCCCTGGCGGACTGGACGAGCGGGTGTGCGGGTGCCATGACCGGCACGGCGTCGGTGACGGCGCTCACTTGACTGCCTCCTCGTCCTTCTCCTTGTCGTTCGCCTCGGCCGCGTGTCCCGTCAGGGACATGAAGACGTCGTCGAGGGTCGGGCGGCGCAGCCCGATGTCGTCGATCTCGATACCGCGGGTGTCCAGCTCACGGATGACCTCGGCGAGGAGCTTGGCGCCGCCGGTCACCGGAACGGTGAGCTTGCGCATGTGCTCCTCGACGGTGGTCTCGCCCTTGCCGAAGCCGCTCAGCACCTCCGCGGCGGTCTGCATGTGCTCGCGCTCGTGCACCACGACCTCGACGCGCTCGCCGCCGGTGCGGGCCTTGAGCTGGTCGGAGGTGCCCTGGGCGATGACATGGCCGTGGTCGACCACGGCGATGTCGTGGGCGAGGTGGTCGGCCTCCTCCAGATACTGCGTGGTCAGCAGCAAGGTGGTACCGCCCGAGACGAGCCGCTTGATGACGTCCCAGAGCAGTTGGCGGTTGCGCGGGTCGAGGCCGGTGGTCGGCTCGTCCATGAACATCACGGGCGGTGAGACCACCAGGGCCGCGGCGAGGTCGAGGCGGCGGCGCATACCGCCCGAGTAGGTCTTGGTGGGGCGGTCGGCGGCGTCGGCGAGGTCGAACTGCTCCAGCAGTTCCTCCGCGCGGGCCTTCGCCGGCTTCGCCTTCATCTGGTAGAGCCGGCCGACCATCTGGAGGTTCTCGCGGCCGGTGAGATATTCGTCGACCGCCGCGAACTGGCCGGAAAGGCCGATGGAGCGGCGCACCGCGTCGGGGTGCTTGAGCACGTCGATACCGGCGACGACGGCCTTGCCGCTGTCGGGGCGCAGCAGGGTCGTCAGACAGCGGACGGTGGTGGTCTTGCCCGCGCCGTTCGGCCCGAGCAGGCCCAGGACGGTGCCTTCGGGTACATCGAGGTCGACACCGTCCAGTGCCCTTACGTCACCGAAGGTCTTCACCAGACCTTCGGCATGGATGGCGCCTGGCATATGAGTCTCCACGTCGTCGGGGATTCTTCGGTAAGCGTGGGTGGCACGACACACACCATAACGCGATGTATCGCGTCTCTCAACGGAATTGCTCGAACGAGTGACTGAGCGCCTCCGACCTCAGTCGATGACCGTGTATCCGGCCTCGCGCAGGGCCTGGCCGACCTCGGCGCAGTGCACCGGACCCTTCGTCTCCAGGTGCAGCTCGACCTCCGCCTCCGTGAGCCCGAGCCGGGGATCGGTGCGCACATGGCTCACGTCGAGGACGTTGGCGTCCACCACTGACAACACCCCGAGCAGTGTGGCGAGAGCGCCCGGACGGTCCGTGAGCCGCAGCCGTACGGCCAGGTAACGGCCCTGAGCCGCCATGCCGTGCCGCAGCACCCGCTGCATCAGCACCGGGTCGACATTGCCGCCCGACAGCACCGCGACCACCGGACCCTCGAAGGCGCCGGGATCGCTCAGCAGCGCCGCCACCGGGCTCGCCCCGGCCGGCTCGACAACCAGCTTGGCCCGCTCCAGGCACAGCAGCAAGGCCGTGGACAGCTCGTCCTCGGTGACCGTGCGGACCTCGTCCACCAGATCGCCGATGATCCGGAACGGCACATCGCCGGGCCGCCCGACCCTGATGCCGTCGGCCATCGTCGCCGGGTTCTCCACCGACACCGGATGCCCGGCCGCCAGCGAGGGCGGATACGCCGCCGCGCCCGCCGCCTGCACCCCCACGATCCGCACGTCCGGCCGGATCGCCTTCACCGCGACGGCGATACCGGCCGCGAGCCCGCCGCCGCCGATACCGACGACGATCGTGCGCACCTCCGGGCACTGCTCCAGGATCTCCAGGCCGACCGTGCCCTGGCCCGCGATGATGTCGGCGTGGTCGAAGGGGTGGATGAACACCGCGCCGGTCTCGGCCGCGTACTCCTCGGCGGCGGCCAGTGTCTCGTCGACCACCTGACCGTGCAGGCGCACCTCGGCGCCGTAGTCCCTGGTGGCGCTGATCTTCGGCAGCGGGGCGCCCTTCGGCATGAACACCGTCGAGTCCACGCCGAGCAGGGAGGACGCGAGCGCGACGCCCTGTGCGTGGTTGCCGGCGCTCGCCGCGACGACCCCCGCGGCCCGCTCCTCCGGCAGCAGTCCGGCGATCCGGACGTAGGCGCCGCGCAGCTTGAACGAGCCCGTCCGCTGCAGGTTCTCGCACTTGAGGTGCACCGGCGCGCCCACGAGCTGGGACAGGTGTCTGCTGCCCTCCATGGCCGTCACACGAGCCACGCCCGTGAGCATCTTCTGGGCGCCGCGCACGTCGTCGAGCGTGACCGGCGGCAGCAGGTCGGCCTTGCGGTAGCTCATGACTCAAGTCTCGCAGTTCACACATGCGGACTCCCGCTGTGACCAACCACCGAGACCGGTTTGCGCAGCGCCGGTACGGCCCGCCTCCCATCCGCGTACCCTGTCCCCCAACCCAGCACCCTTCATGAAGTGAGCCCCCGGCCATGCCCACAACACCTGGAATGTCGATGGACATGTCGACCGTCGGTGACACCGGTCTCCTCGACACGCTGCAGCACGAGGTGGCGGTGTTCGCCCGCCGTGCCGAACAGACCCGGCTCGGCGGGGTCGGGCAGGTGCGCAACTCCATGGACCGCGCCGCGTACCTGCTGCTCAACCGCCTCGACAAGGAAGGCCCCATGGGGGTCAAGGCGCTCGCCGCGAGCATGGGGATCGACTCGTCGACCGTCACCCGGCAGGTGGCGCCGCTGGTCGACACCGGGCTCGTCAAGCGCACCTCGCACCCCGAGGACGGGCGGGCCGTGGTGCTCCAGCTCTCCCCGCGCGGGCAGTCCCGGCTGGAGGAAGTGCGCTCATCGAGGCGTCAGTTGATGGCCGAGCTGACACACGACTGGGCGCCTGAGGAGCGCGAGGCGTTCTGCACGCTCCTCACGCGCTTCAACACCGCGCTGTCCGCCCGAATGGCCGCGCACGGCATGCCGGGGGCAGAGCCGACACCCGCCTCGGCCTCCTGAGCCCGGGCACGCGCGTACCGCCGGACTCTTGACCCTGGGCCGCTGCTGGCCTCATATGAAACCGGGTCCCCTTCGTACGCCCGTACGTGGCCGGGATCCGACGATTCAGGGGGTCGCCCTCAGTCGGGAGGCGCGGTGCGAGAACGGCATGCGTTCCAGGACGCCAGCCGGACCCGGGAGTTCGAGGCGTTCGTCGCGGGCGCGGCGGGCCGGCTGCTGCACACCGCGACGCTGCTCACGGCGGAGGCACCGGCCGACAACCCACGCGCGCGGCGCCTGCTGGCGCTCGCCCTCGCCCATACGTACGCCGGCTGGGACCGGCTGCGCGGCGAGGATCCCTACGACCACGCCCGTCAGTATCTGGCCACCCGCTTCGCGCGCGGGGCCTGGCATCAGTACGGCGGCCTCGGCCGGGCCCGCCCGCACCCCGACAGCCCGCTGGCCGTCCTCGGCCCGCAGGAACGCCTGATCCTCGTCCTCAGGCTGTACGAGGGGGTGGCCGAGGAACAGACGGCGGCCCTGCTCGGTCTGCCCACCGAGCGGGTACGGACCATCTGCGACCGGGCGACGGCGACCCTGCTGCACCCGCCGCGGGGGCCGGCACCGGCGGTCGTACGAGCGAGAGCGGCGGCGTCATGAACCGGAGCGAACGGGAGGCCGCCGTACAGCGGATCATGGAGCGCACGCCCCCGGCGGTGCCGCCCGGCCTGTCTGCGGACGCCGTCCGGCGCGGCGGCCGGATGCTGCGGCGCCGCAGAGCCGCCCTGCGGCTGATGTGGCTGCTGATGTTCGCCGCGACGGTGGCGTTCGTGGTGTGGGCGCTGATGGCGCGCCCCTGGGTGGAGCCACCGTCGGAGGTGACTCCACCGCTCACGGGCTGGTGAACCGCCGGGGTTACTGAACCGCCGGGGTTACTGAACCGCCGGGGTTACTGGCCGAGCGCCTGCTGGAGGTCCTCCAGCAGGTCCTCCACGTTCTCGATGCCCACGGACAGGCGGACGAGATCGGCGGGCACCTCCAGGGCGGAGCCGGCCGCGGAGGCGTGGGTCATACGGCCCGGGTGCTCGATCAGCGACTCGACACCGCCGAGGGACTCGCCGAGCGTGAACACCTTGGCGCGGTTGCAGACCTCGACGGCCGCCTCCTCGCCGCCGGCGACCTGGAAGGAGATCATCCCGCCGAACGCCCGCATCTGCTTGGCGGCGATATCGTGACCCGGGTGCTCGGGCAGGCCCGGGTAGAGCACGTTCGTCACGCGCGCGTGCCGGGAGAGCATGTCGGCGACCTTGGTGGCGTTCTCGCTGTGCCGGTCCATGCGCACCGACAGCGTCTTGGTACCGCGCAGCACCAGCCAGGAGTCGAAGGGACCGGCGACGGCACCCATCGCGTTCTGGTGGAAGGCCAGTTCGTCGCCGAGGCCCTCGTCGTTCACGATCAGCGCACCGCCGACGACGTCGGAGTGGCCGCCCATGTACTTGGTCAGGGAGTGCACCACGACATCGGCGCCCAGCGACAGCGGCTGCTGGAGGTAGGGCGTGGCGAAGGTGTTGTCGACGACGAGCCGCGCGCCCGCGTCCCGGGCGATCTGGGCGACGGCCGCGATGTCGGTGATGCCGAGCAGCGGGTTGGAGGGGGTCTCCACCCACACGGCCTTGGTCTTCGGGGTGATCGCGGCGCGGACGGCGGAAAGGTCGCTGGTGTCGGCGACCGACCACTCCACACCCCAGCGGGCGACGACCTTCGCGAACAGGCGGAACGTGCCGCCGTACGCGTCGTTCGGGATGACCACGTGGTCGCCGGGGCTGAGCAGCGTACGCAACAGGCAGTCCTCGGCCGCCAGTCCGGACGCGAACGCGAGCCCGCGACGGCCGCCTTCGAGGGCCGCGAGGTTCTCCTCCAGGGCGGTCCTGGTGGGGTTGGCGCTACGGCTGTACTCGTAGCCGCCGCGCAGGCCGCCGACGCCGTCCTGCTTGTAGGTCGAGACCTGATAGATCGGCGGGACGACCGCCCCGGTGAGGGGGTCCGCCGTGTTGCCCGCGTGGATGGCGAGCGTCTCGAAGTGCTGACTGATGTGCCTGTCGCTCATGGGTCACGAGCGTAGTGCTCCCACGGCGCTGATGACGGACGGAGGAGTTTTCCACAGGCCGTGGACCGAGTTGGCCAATTGTCGGTGCGGTCTGGAACGCTTGTGGCATGGAGATTCTCTGGCTTCTGGTGGCGCTGGTCATGATCGGCTTTGTGGTGTTGCCGTTCATGCGGCGCAGGCGGGGCATGATCGAGCAGGTCCCGCCGGGGCACCCGGACGCCGCGGACCCGGCGAACTACGGCTTCGTACGGCAGGAGGAGCTGGACGTCCGGATGCCCGGACCCGACCAGGACCTGCTGGACGTGCTGGACCTGGTGCAGCGCACCCAGGACCATCGCGCGGCCTCGCAGCTGCTCGCGGGCACCGAGACCGAGGGTGAGCTGCGCTGGCAGCGGGTGCAGGCCTTCGCGGGCGCCGCCTCGCTGGAGCTCCAGCAGCGTCCCGGCGGGGTCAGTGACACGCCCGGCGGGCAGTGGCTGCGGGTGTGGCGGGCCGAGCAGCCCAAGGACGCGGGCGGCGCGGCGGTGCACGCGGAGTTCCTGGTGCAGCAGGCGTGGCGCACGGCGGCACCCGGCACGGACGAGTTCCGGATCATCATGGAGGAGGCGAAGGCGGCCTGCGGGGAGGCGGCGCTGCTGGCTCCCGGTGACCCGATCCCGTACATCGTCGAGCTGTCGGTGGCCCGTGGACTGGCCTATACGCAGCCGGAGTTCGAGCAGCTCTGGCTGAAGATCCTGGACCGCGCGCCCACGCACATGGGCGCCCATCTGGCCGCGCTGCACTACTGGTGCGAGAAGTGGCACGGCTCGCGAGAGCAGGCGTACGGCTTCGCGGAGGCCGCGGCGGCCCGCGCACCCCAGGGTTCCCTGCTGGCCGCCATGCCCCTCTTCGCGGTCTTCGAGCATCTGCCCGAGGTCAACCTGGTCAGCGGCTTCTACCAGAGCGAGGTCGTCACGAAGGCGATCCACGGCGCGCTGCACGCGGTCCACTCGGCGCGCCCCGACGACCCGATGCAGGCGCACGTCCGGCACCTTCTGGTGTTCTTCCTGGTCCGCGCCGAGCGCTGGGCGGAGGCCATGAACCAGCTGATACACATCGACGGCCATGTCGGCGCCCTGCCCTGGACGCTCTCCCCGGACCCGGCCGCGGAGTTCGCGGTGTACCGGGCGCTGGCGGTCGCGGGCTACGAGGCGAACGGCGGCAGCCCGGCGACGCTGCCGCACTGAGCCCGGGGACGGCAGAAAGAGGGTCTCGCGGTCAGTCCTCCGCGCGGGCGGGCAGCCGCCATCCCGGGCGCGGGAAGTGGCAGGTGTAGCCGTTCGGGTAACGCTGCAGGTAGTCCTGGTGCTCGGGCTCGGCCTCCCAGAAGGGGCCGACCGGCTCCACCTCGGTGACGACCTTTCCGGGCCACAGTCCGGAGGCGTCCACATCCGCGATGGTGTCCTCGGCGATCCGCTTCTGCTCGTCGTCCACGTAGTAGATCGCCGAGCGGTAGCTGAGGCCGATGTCGTTGCCCTGGCGGTTCTTGGTGCTCGGGTCGTGGATCTGGAAGAAGAACTCCAGGATCGTGCGGTAGTCGGTCTTCGTGGGGTCGAAGAGGATCTCGATGGCCTCCGCGTGCGTGCCGTGGTTGCGGTACGTCGCGTTCGGCACGTCACCCCCGGTGTATCCGACGCGGGTCGACGTCACGCCCGGGAGCCGGCGGATCAGCTCCTCCATGCCCCAGAAACATCCGCCGGCCAGCACGGCCCTCTGCGTCTGCGCAGCCATTACGGCCCTCCATGTCTGTCAGCTCGATCACTCGGGCGGCTCGGCTCGCACACCACCGGCATCCCCTGCCCAGTGTCCTCAACGCGCGAGGGTTCCGAGCGATTCCGCACCCGTCCGACCCATCAGTACTCGTTGCGGCGGCGCAGCCCGAAGGGGCGGCCGTCCGGGTCGATGAAGAGGCGGTTCAGGGGCGTGCAGAGGGTCTTGGTGAGGGGCGAGAGGGTGGGCGGTCGGTAGGTGCGGAGGCGGCCGGGGGGTCGTGGGCCCTGGCGGCCCTGGGTGTGCCAGGAGTCCAGCGCGGCGGCGGTCTCCGCGAAGGTGTCGAAGGCGGTCCTGGGGTCGCAGAGCGGGTCGGGGGCGTCCGGTGTCCGGGGGGTCTCCATGTCCAGGTGCTCTCGGGAGAGCTCCAGGCGCAGGTCTCTGGCGAAGCCGCGCGCGCCGTCGCCGAGGCCGCCGGGGTCGCGCGGCTCGCGTGGGTCCGTGGTCTCGTCGAGGACGGCGCAGGTGATTTCGGAGTCGTGGGTCCAGGAGCGGAGGTTGATGTTGTCGGAGCCGACCGCGGCCCACACGTCGTCGATCACGCACACCTTGGCGTGCACGTAGACGGGTGTCCCGGCGTGGTTCTCCAGCCCGTACACCGCGACGCGCCCGCCACCGGCGCGCCGCAGCCTGTCCAGGGCGGTGATCCTGCCGATCAGGTTCATCGGCAGCGTGATCCGGCCGGCCTGTTCGGGGAACGAGGGGATGACGGCGATCAGGCGCAGGCCGGGGTGGGCGCTCAGCGCCTCGGCGAAGCATTCCACCACGCGCGGCGACCACAGGTACTGGTCCTCCAGGTAGATCAGTGCCCGGGCCCGCCGCAGGGCCTTGCGGTAGCCGCGGGCGATACTGCGCTCGCCGTCGGGGGCGAAGTCGTAGCCGCGCAGCAGCCGGTTGGGGTAGGTGCGCAGGACCTGGAGTGTGTGTGGGCCGCGGGGCGCGGGGTCGGGTGACTGGGGCGGCAGCGGGTCGGCGCGGGTGTCCTCGCCGTGAGCGAGTTCCCGCAGCCGGACGAGCGGGCTGCGGGTGAGCGGCGCCGGGTCGTTCCAGCGTTCGCGGAAGCCGGCCTCGATGTCACCGACGGCCGGTCCGCGCACCGCGAGCTGGATGTCGTGCCACGGGGGGTGCGGGCCGTACGCGGCGGCGATGGCCAGCGACTGCGGGTCGCCACGGTGGGCCGCGTCGTCGTGGCGGTTGTGGCACAGGTCGATGCCGCCGATGAACGCGACGTCGCGCTCGGGGCGGTCGGGATGCCGGAGGACGACGAACTTCTGGTGATGCGAACCGCCGGGCCGTACGCGCATGTCGAGCAGGCACTCGCCGCCCGCCGCTTCGATCTCCTCGCCGAGGTGCCGGTTCTCGGCCTCACTGAACTGGAAGCGGTCCAGGTGGGAGCGCCAGACCAGCCCTTTGACGATCACCCCGCGCTCGGCCGCCTCGCTCAGGACGCGACCGACCTCACTGCCGGGCCCGTCGAGCCGCTCGTCGGGATCGCCCCGCCAGTCGGTGAACAGCAGCAGGTCTCCGGCACGCTGAGCACGGATCGCGCCGAGGAGTTCCGGGAAGTACGTCGCGCCATGGACGAGGGGCCGCACCAGGTTCCCGCGCGACCATGCCGCTCCACCCGGCCGGCGGCTGTCCAGACGTGTGGCGCTGTTGCCGCGTTCACCCGGGGTCAGCAGCCAGTCGGTGAGTTCCACGGCCCAGGACCTCCAGACAGCACAGGTACCCCGTTCGCGCCCCCTCACCCCGAAGACCGGCGGGGTACTGGCGGACTACTGCGTTCTCGTGGCCCTGACCTCCTCCAGCGCCTGTTGGCAGCGGTTGGCCCACTCGGGGATGCCGGCCTCCGGACACCTCGTCCCCCTGGTCGATCCCCTTGAACGGAGAGCCGAGCATCTCCACGTCCCGTCGGGCACCGGTCGTCAGCACGTCGACACGCACCTCGCCGAATCCCTGGGCGGAGAGCGTGATCCACTCGCCGTCCGGGCTGATCCCGGGCGTGATCGACGCCACGTGCGGGTGGGTCCGCTGGGTCCGGGACGAGCCGTTCCCGTCGACGACCATGAAGCTGCGGTCATGGGCGAGCCCGGCCGGCGTCAGCAACGCCTCGCCGGTCGCCGTCCCCGCGCATCCCTTGACGGGGTAGTAGGTCAACTCCGCGACTGCGGCCATGACGTGGGTGCCTCCTCAGGCGGTGACGAGGGCGGCCGGGCTCGCGCACCCCCGCACCAGCAGCCACCCCAGCGCGGGGAGCACGGCGAGGGGTGCCAGGGCCGTCCGGAGTGAGGTCGCGTCGGCGAGCGCGCCGAGCACCGGCGTGGCCAGGCCGCCGACGCTCACCGTCAGCCCGAGCGTGATGCCGCCGGCGGTGCCGACCCGCGAGGGCAGGTAGTCCTGGCCGAGGGTGACCTGGAGGGAGAAGGGGACGTACAGGCCCGCCGGGGCCGGCGCCACGAAGACGTGGACGGACGGGCCGGGGACGAGGACGACGCCCGCGACCGCGACGACCGCCAGCACGTACGACCGGCGCACCACCGTGACCCGGTCCCGGCGTTCTGCCAGGGCGCCGCCCAGCACACCGCCCACCGCGCCGCCGGCGTACAGCACGAAGAGCGCGGCGGTACCGGCCGCCGTACCGCCGCCTGTGCGCTGCTGGACGTGGAACGCGACGAACGTACTCAGGCCGATGAAGGTGATCGGCCGGCAGACTACAGCCGGCGACAGCCGCACGAAGGAGCACGGGTCGTCGTGTCCACGCGCGGGCTGCGTCAAAAGCGCCGCCTCGGCCCGTTCAGGGTGTGCGGGGCGGGCAGGCAGAGCGCGGCACCCGCCACGGCCGGGATCACCAGCAGCGGAGTCAGGCGCAGGCCGCCGGTGGCGAGCACGGCCGCCTACCAGCAGCGAGCGCCGCCGCGAAGCCGAGCGTGCCGCCGAGCGAGAACCAGCCCCTCGGTCGGATGACCGGGCTCAGATCGTGGCCGTGTCGATCACGAACCGGTACCGGACGTCACTCGCCAGCACCCGCTCGTAGGCCTCGTTGATCTCGCTCGCGGCGATCAGCTCGATCTCCGCGCCGAAGCCGTGCTCCGCGCAGAAGTCCAGCATCTCCTGGGTCTCCCGGATACCGCCGATACCGGACCCGGCGAGGGACTTGCGGCCCATGATCACCGAGAAGAGGTTGAGCGCGACGGGCTCCTCGGGGGCACCCACGTTCACGAAGGCGCCGTCCGTCTTGAGCAGGGAGAGGAACTGGTCCAGGTTCAGCGGGGCCGACACCGTGGACAGGATGATGTCGAAGCTGCCCTGAAGCTCCTCGAAGGTCTTCGGGTCGCTGGTGGCGTAGTAGTGGTCCGCGCCCAGCTTCAGCCCGTCCTCCTTCTTGCGCAGGGACTGCGACAGGACCGTCACCTCGGCGCCGAGCGCGTGCGCGATCTTGACGCCCATGTGGCCGAGGCCGCCCATGCCGAGGACGGCGACCTTCTTGCCGGGGCCGGCGTTCCAGTGCTTGAGCGGGGAGTAGGTGGTGATGCCCGCGCACAGGAGCGGTGCGGCGACATCGAGGGACAGACCGTCCGGGATACGGACGGTGTAGTTCTCGTCCACGACGATCTGCTGGGAGTAGCCGCCGTAGGTGGGCTCGCCGTCCTTGCCGACGGCGTTGTACGTACCGATCATGCCGCCGCCGGTGCAGTACTGCTCAAGACCGGCCTTGCAGTTGTCGCACTCACGGCAGGAGTCGACCATGCAGCCGACGCCCACACGGTCGCCGACGGCGAACTTGGTGACACCGGGACCGACCTCGGAGACCACACCCGCGATCTCATGGCCGGGCACCATCGGGAAGATGGCCTCACCCCAGCCCTCGCGGGCCTGGTGGATGTCCGAGTGGCAGATGCCGGCGAACTTGATGTCGATCAGCACATCGAACTCGCCGACGGCACGGCGCTCGATGGTGGTGCGCTCCAGCGGGGCCTTGGCAGAGGGGGCGGCGTACGCAGCGACAGTGGTCATGGGAGTGGATCTCCTAGAGGTTGCGCGCCCGGCTGCCTTCTGTCCGGGCACGGCCTCAAGCCTGCCTGGGTCGTCGGCATTCACCCAGGTCACAGCTTTGCGTACGTCTGGCGTTCCTACTACTGACGGGGTCAGGCTGGTGGGCGTACGACCGTGAATACTGGACGTATGGACGAACAGCCCGTATCCCCGCAGGAGTCCGGCGGCGGCCTGGACCGGCGCGCCGAGCTCAGCGAGTTCCTGCGCACCCGGCGTGCCCGGCTGAAGCCCGAGGACGTGGGGCTGCCGGACTACGGGCGGCACCGCAGGGTGCCGGGGCTCCGGCGCGAGGAGCTGGCACAGCTCGCCGGGGTGTCCGTGGCGTACTACACGCGGCTGGAGCAGGGCAACGGGCGCAATGTGTCGGCGGAGGTGCTGGACTCCATCGCGCGGGCGCTGCGGCTCAGCGACGCCGAGCACGCCCATCTGACGCATCTGGCGAAGCCGAAGCAGCACAAGAAGAAGGCGGGCCCGGCCCGGGCCCAGCAGGTGCGCCCGGCGCTGCGGCACCTGCTGGACTCGATGGCGGACGTGCCGGCGTACATCTCGGGCCGCCGCTCCGATGTCCTCGCCTGGAACCGGATGGCCTCGGCCCTCTTCGGCGACTGGGGAGAGCTGCCGGCACAGGAGCGGAACTGGGCCCGGCTGGTGTTCCTCAACCCCGCCTACCGCGAGCTGTTCGTGGACTGGGACCAGAAGGCCTACGACATCGTCAGCTATCTCCGCATGGACGCGGGCTGCCACCCGGACGATCCGCTGCTGTCCGCCCTGGTCGGCGAACTCTCCGTGAAGAGCGAGGAGTTCCGGCGCCTGTGGGCCACCCACGACGTCAAGGAGAAGAGCTACGGCGTCAAGCGTCTGCGCCATCCCTTGGTGGGTGAACTGACCCTGTCCTTCGAGTCGTTCCGTCTGATGGACGACGGCGAGCAGAACCTGATCACCTACCACGCGGAGCCCGGGTCCCCGGCCGCGGAGGCGCTCCGGCTGCTGGCCAGCTGGGGCACGGACGCGACCCGGGCGGGGACCGGGGCCGCTCAGCCCTGATACGGCGGCGCCGCCCCCCAGTTCCATTTCGGCACCGGCTGCTCCGCCGGGGGCTTCGCGTCGGGACCGGAGAAGTAGACCGCCAGGCGGGTGCCCCACTCCACATACGCCAGGAACGCCGAGCGGAACTCCGCGTCCGTGGGCAGGCCCGCCTCGTCGGCCGCGTCCTGGATGAGGTTGACCCAGCGGCGCCGCTGGGGCTCGGTGACGGCCAGGCCCATGTGCTTGGCGACCATATGGCCGTGGCCGCCCTGGGTGTCGGAGTAGGCGGTCGGCCCGCCGAAGACCTCGCCCAGCCAGGCGGCCACATGCTCGGCGTGGGCCGGGTCCAGGTCCTCGAACAGCGGGGAGAGCAGGTCGTCCTTGCGGACCCTGTCGTAGAAGGCCGAGGTCAGGCGGGTGAGCGCCGCGGCGCCGCCCGCCCACGCGTACAGCGTCGGCACCGCCGAGCCGGTGCCGCGCACGCTGGTCGGCTTGTAGTGCCGCATCTCCTCGATGTTGCCGATGTAGGGGCGGATCTCGGCCAGGAAGTCGGGGAACAGCTCCGAGGTGCGGAAGCCCTTGATGTGGTCCTCGGTCGAGGTCCAGGTGATACGCAGGATGAAGTGCTCGAAGTCCTCTTCGCAGCGCGTCAGTTCGTAGTCCACGCACTGCGGAGCCGCCGCGAGACCGGCCGCGGCGCGGGTGTAGGCGGACAGGAACTCCGCCGACTGCTGCTCGGGGATGCGGTACCGGATGTATTCCACCGTGTGAGCCGTCATGCGCCCACACAAACACGGAAGCCGGACGGAAGCTGCTCTTCCGGCGCGCTCCGGGCCCGTGTCAGCGCTGGGCGGAATCCAGCCGCTCCGACAGACGTGGGCGGGCTGGTTCCTGGCCGGCGGGCAGCCTTCTCATGCATCTCTTATTTCGGCCTTATCCCTTCATCACGCGCCGTACCTAGCTTGCGGCGCATGTTCTTCACCTACCTGAGGCGCGAGCTGCGCCGCCGCAGAAAGGCGGCCCTCGTCGTCGCCTCCGGCCTCGCACTGGGCATCGCCCTCGTCATCGTGGTCAACTCCGTGTCCTCGGGCATGGGCAAGGCCCAGGACAAGGTCCTGGAGTCGCTTTACGGGCTCGGCACCGACATGACCGTCACCAAGGCGGCCGCCGCCGAGGGCAGTCAACCGCAGCGGCCGCGCTTCGAGTTCGACGCGCAGGACAGCGACTCCGAGGAGGAGCAGAGCAGCGACCGGGTCATGGTCCAGGGCTTCCAGACGCTGGCGAGCTCGACCGTGGACGAGGTCGGTGCCCAAAGCGGCGTCTCGGACGCGGTGGGCGGGCTGAGCCTTCAGGTCATCAAGGTCAACGGGCAGTTCCGGCGCGGGGAGTTCCAGCAGGACGGGGACGGCGGCCAGGGGCAGGGCGGTCCCGGCGGCGGGACGCAGGCACCCGAGGGGCGCGTCGAGGGCGGTGGCGCCGAGTTCGACGTCAACAACTACTCGGTCTACGGCACGGATGTCACCGAGCCGGCGCTGGGTCCGCTGACCTCCTCGAAGATCACCAGTGGTCGTACGTTCACGTCGTCGCAGACCAACGCCAAGGTGGTCGTCGCCGACGCGTCCTACGCCAAGGAGAAGGAGCTGAAGGTCGGCTCCACGGTGACCGTCAAGGGCACCGAGTTCGAGGTCATCGGCATCGCCACGCCCGAGAGCGGGGACGCGGCGGCCAACCTCTACATCCCGCTGAAGCAGGCCCAGACCCTGAGCGACTCGAAGAACAAGGTCACCACGATCTACGTCAAGGCGACCGACTCCCAGCGGATCGACGCGGTCAAGTCGGAGATCCAGAAGAACATCTCCGGTACGACGGTGACGACGTCGGCGGATCTGGCGGACACCGTGTCGGGCTCGCTGTCGACGGCGTCCGACCTGGCCTCGAGTGTCGGCAAGTGGCTGTCGATCGCGGTACTGGCGGCGGCGTTCCTGGTGGCCGGCCTGCTCACCTCCTCGGCGGTGTCCCGCCGGGTCCGCGAGTTCGGCACGCTGAAGGCCCTCGGCTGGAAGTCGGGCCGGGTGACCCGGCAGGTCGTCGGCGAGGCGGTCGTCAACGGCCTGGTGGGCGGTGCCCTGGGCATCGCGGTGGGCCTGGCGGGCGCCTACGTGGTGACGGCGATCAGCCCGACCCTGGAAGCCCAGCTGGGCGCGACGGGCGGAGGCGGCGGCTTCGGAGGCATGGGAGGCGGCCCCGGCGGCGGCATGGGCGGCCCCGCGGCGGAACAGTCGTCCAACGCCCTGGAGGTGGCCCTGACGGCACCGGTCAGCGCCACGACGATCGCCCTGGCGGTGGGCCTCGCGGTAGCGGGCGGCCTGATCGCGGGAGCCTTCGGCGGCTGGCGCGCATCGAGGCTCCGCCCGGCGGACGCACTGAGGCGAGTCGAGTAGCAGCTGCCGACCGAGGCAAGCGGGTGGGACGCGCAGCCCGGCGCAACGCGTTGCCGCCCGCGCCCACCCGTGCCGCCCCAGCGGCACGACTGCCCGCGGCTTGGGCGGAGAGCGCACCGGTGAAGCAACGCGCACTGAACCCACCCAGGGGCGCGGGGCCGTGTCGATATGCGGCTCCGCCGCGTGGGCGCGACCAGCCCCCACTCGCCCGCCGCCGATGACGACGATCACCGTCCCGAACCCACCCAGGAGCACCCACATGTACGAACTCAGAAACGTCACCAAGCTCTACACCCGAGGCAAAGAAACCGTGCACGCCCTCGACGGAGTCGACCTCACCATCCCCGACGGGGACCGGCTCGTCATCCAAGGCCCCACCGGCGGCGGTAAGTCGACCCTTCTTCAGATGCTCGGCGGTCTTGACCGCCCGACGTCGGGAGAGGTCGTTCTGGATGGCACGGATCTGGCCAAACTGTCCGAGGCCAAACTGACCGGCGTCCGAAGTGAAAACATCGGCTTCGTCTTCCAGAGTTTCAATCTCATCCCCACTCTCACCGCCCAGGAGAACGTGGAAACCGCCCTGGTCCCCCTGGGCGTCAGGGTGAAGGACCGCCGCGAACGGGCCGCCGAGGCGCTGAGGTCCGTCGGGCTCGGGGAGCGGCTCTCCCACCTGCCCTCCGAGATGTCCGGCGGCCAGCAGCAGCGCGTCGCGATCGCCCGAGCCCTGGTCAAGCAGCCCAAGGTGCTGCTCGCCGACGAACCCACCGGCAACCTCGACGAGTCGATGCGCGACGAGATCATGGACGTACTGGAACGCATGTGGAAGGAGCTCGGGCTCACTTTCATCATGGTCACGCACGACTCGTCTCTCGCGAAGAAGGCCCCCCGCGTAGCGACCATCCGCAAGGGCAAGATCTCCGTCAAGGAGAACGCGGGCGCGTAAGGCGGTTCGTAAGACCGACTCGTAACAGTCCGATTCTGTCCGTCCCCTGTCTATTGAGGTAGCTGATCACCCCCCGGCATACTGCGTACTCCGGGGGGTGCACGTACATCTGTGCAGGACCACCCCCGGCCGGGTGAAGGGGAATTCGCCCGGTACTTCAGCAAGGGGGAAACTTGCGCAGACAAGTGAAAAGAGCATGCGCGGCCACCGTCGCCACGGCAGCCGCCGTCGCCCTCGCCGCCGGCATGACCAGCCCGGCGTCGGCGAAGCCGGAGCAGCGCACGAGCGGCGCCGCTCAGCTGACGGCTCATCACTCGATCACCCTGATCACGGGTGACCGGGTCACCGTCGACTCCAAGGGCCGCGTCGTCGGCCTTCAGCGGGCCAAGGGACGTCAGCACATACCCGTCCAGATCCGCAAGACCGAGGGGCGCACGCTCGTCATACCCGCCGACGCGGCCCGGCTGATCACCGCCGGCAAGCTCGACCAGCGGCTGTTCGACATCACCGAGCTCAACAAGTCGGCGACCCGCAAGTCACAGGCCAAGGGCCTGAAGGTGATCATCGGCTACAAGGGCGCCGCGGCCGGCACGAAGGCCGACGTCCGGGACGCGGGCAAGCTCCGCCGGACCCTGAAGTCCCTGAACGCGGACGCGGTCCAGACGCCGTACACCGAGACGCCCGCCCTCTGGGACGCCGTCACCAACGGTGACAGGACCGCTTCGGGCATCGCGCGCATCTGGCTCGACGGCACCCGCAAGGCCACGCTCGACAAGTCCGTGGCCCAGATCGGCGCCCCCAAGGCGTGGGCGGCGGGTTACGACGGCAAGGGCGTCAAGATCGCCGTCCTGGACACCGGCGTCGACGCGAACCACCCGGACCTCAAGGGCCAGGTGATCGCCTCGAAGAACTTCACCCCGGCCGCCACCGCGGAGGACAAGGTCGGACACGGCACGCATGTCGCGTCCATCGCGGCGGGCACCGGAGCGAAGTCCGGCGGCAAGTACAAGGGCGTGGCGCCCGGCGCCCGGATCCTCAATGGCAAGGTCCTCGACGACACCGGCTCCGGTGACGACTCCGGCATCCTCGCCGGCATGGAGTGGGCGGCCGAGCAGGGCGCCCAGGTCGTCAACCTCAGCCTGGGCGGCATGGACACCCCCGAGGTGGACCCGCTGGAGGCGGCGGTCAACAAGCTGTCCGCCGAGAAGGGCATCCTCTTCGCCATCGCGGCGGGCAACTCGGGCCCCGAATCGGTCGGTTCGCCGGGCAGCGCGGACGCCGCGCTCACCGTCGGCGCGGTCGACGACAAGGACCAGCTGGCCGACTTCTCCAGCACCGGGCCCCGCCTCGGCGACGGTGCCATCAAGCCGGACGTGACCGCGCCCGGCGTGGACATCACGGCCGCCTCCGCCAAGGGCAGCCTGATCGAGCAGGAGGTCGGCGAGAAGCCGGCCGGGTACCTGAGCATCTCGGGTACGTCGATGGCGACGCCGCATGTCGCGGGCGCCGCCGCGATCCTCAAGCAGCAGCACCCGGACTGGACGTACGCCGAGCTCAAGGGCGCGCTGACCGCTTCCACCAAGGGCGGCAAGTACACGCCGTTCGAGCAGGGTTCGGGCCGTATCCAGGTCGACAAGGCCATCAAGCAGACCCTGATCGCCGACCCGGTGTCGCTGAGCTTCGGAGTGCAGCAGTGGCCGCACACCGACGACACCCCGGTCACCAAGGAGCTGACGTACCGCAACCTCGGTACGCAGGACGTCACCCTGAAGCTGTCGTCGACGGCCACCAACCCCAAGGGTCAGCCGGCCCCGGCGGGCTTCTTCAAGCTGGGCGCCACCTCGGTGACCGTCCCGGCGGGCGGCAAGGCGACGGTCGACGTCACCGTCAACACCAAGCTGGGCGGCACGCTGGACGGCGCCTACTCGGCGTATGTGACGGCGACGGGCGGCGGGCAGAGTGTCCGTACGGCCGCCGCGGTGCAGCGCGAGGTGGAGTCGTACGACGTCAAGGTCAAGCACATCGGCAAGGACGGTCAGCCCACCGACGTCTACAACACCGTGCTGCTCGGCTACACGGGCCTGGCCACCAACCGCTCCTTCGGGGTTCCGCCGGTCGCCTCCGGCACCACGACGCTGCGGCTGCCCAAGGGCCAGTACCTGCTGGACGCCTGGATCGCGAAGGACTTCAGCAACCTGGAGGGCGGTCTCGACTGGCTGGTCCAGCCGCGGCTGAACGTCACCAAGGACACCTCGGTCACGATCGACGCCCGTAAGACCCAGGCGGCCGACATCACGGTGCCGGACTCCGGGGCCAAGCAGCTCTCGGCGATGATCGGCTACATGTACGACCCGGCGGGCATCGGCATCGGCGTCGGCCTCGACACCTTCGCCAATGTGCGCATGAAGCACCTCGGCGGCGAGGTCTCCGGTCTCCAGCAGACCTGGAGCGGCCAGTGGACCAAGGGCGCGAACGCCGAGTACGACGTGGCCACCACCGCCAAGGTGAAGAAGATCCAGGGCGACAAGGTCCGCCACTTCAAGGCGAGCGAGCTCGCCACGGTCAAGAACCGCCTCGGCGCCTCGGCCCCGGGCAAGACCGGCGGCGTGGTCTCGTGGGGCATGTTCCCGGGGGACTTCGTGATCGGCACACCGGTCGAGCAGAAGCTGCCGGGCACCCGCACGATGTACGTCTCCACGTCCGACAAGATCCAGTGGACCTTCGACGTCGAGCAGTACGGCAGCCGCACGCCCGAGGGCTTCCCGGTCCCGGACGCCTTCTACACGCTGGGCGCCCCGCAGACCTTCAAGGCGGGCCAGACGTACCAGAAGACCTTCAACAACGCGGTCTTCGGTCCGCACATCAACGCGGACTACGGCCTGTTCCGCGAGGGCAACAGCATCTACGGCTTCCTGCCGCTGTTCGCCGACGCGGCCAAGCACGCCGGCTCCTCGGACTTCACCTCGGTGAAGACCGAGCTGTACCGCAACGGCACGAAGATCGGCTCCAACACCGACCCGCTGTTCGGCGGGAGTGCCTTCAAGGTTCCGTCCGCCGAGGCCGAGTACAAGCTGACGACCTCGGTGAAACGGAGCGGCAAGGTCGCCGCCGCCTCCACGCGGATCGACGCGAGCTGGACCTTCAAGTCCAAGAAGCCGACGTCCGACCAGGCCAAGCTCCCTGCCTCCACGGTCCGCTTCAACGCGAAGACGGGTCTGGACAGCCGGGTCGAGGCCGGTAAGAAGCAGACCTTCCCGGTCAGCGTCGTGGGCGCCGCCGCGGGCAGCAACCTCAAGTCGCTGTCGGTGTGGGTGTCGTACGACTACGGCCAGACCTGGAAGAAGGTCTCCGTCACCGGCGGCAAGATCACGGTGAAGAACCCGGAGAAGGGCAAGGCCGTCTCCTTCCACGCGAAGGTCGCCGACAAGAAGGGCAACAAGGCGACCATCTCGATCTACAACGCGTACTACGGCAAGTAGTCCGTGACGCAAGTAGTCCGTGACAAGTGAGCGGCCCCCGGGACCTGAGGTCCCGGGGGCCGCTTCGTCGTTACGTCGTTACGTCGTTACGGGAGGGGGCGGCGGATCAGACCGCCGAGCCCGCCTTCCACTCCGCCCAGCTCATGTTCCAGCCGTTGAGGCCGTTGTCCGGCGCGATCGTCTTGTCGCCGGTGTTCTGGACGACGACGACGTCACCGACGATCGAGTTGCTGTAGAACCAGTAGCCCTCGGTGCCCTTGTCGTTGCCACCCTTGGTGTCGTTCAGACCGATGCAGCCGTGGCTGGTGTTGACATTGCCGAAGATCGAGTCCGCACCCCAGTAGTTGCCGTGGATGAAGGTGCCGGAGGTGGACAGGCGCATGGCGTGCGGGACGTCCTTGATGTCGTACTCGCCCTTGCCGTCGTCGTCGGTGAAGCCGACCGTCGCTCCGTTCATCCGGGTCTCCTTGAACTTCTCGGAGATCACCATCTGGCCCTCGTACGTCTTGTTCTTGGGCGAACCGGCCGAGATCGGGATGGTCTTGACGACCTTGCCGTCCTGCGTGACCTTCATCTGCTTGGTGTTGGCGTCGACGTACGACACCTGGTTGCGGCCGATCTTGAAGGTGACCGTCTTCTGCTGGACGCCGTAGACGCCGTCGGCGCCCTCGACACCGTCGAGCGCGAGCTGCAGCGTGACGGTGGAGCCCTCCTGCCAGTACTTGTCGGGCCGGCAGTCCATGCGGGTGTCGTTGAACCAGTGGCAGACGACCTCCTGGCCGCTGCTGGAGGAGACGGTGACGCCCTTCTGGACATCCGCCTTGTTGGTGATCGACTTGTCGAAGTTGAGCGAGACCGGCATGCCCACGCCGACGGTGGAGCCGTCTTCCGGGGTGAAGTAGCCGAGGAAGCTGTTGCCCGGGGAGAGCGTGGAGAAGGAGGCGTTCTCGTGGGCGACGCGGCCGTCGGCGTCCTTGGCCTGCACCGAGATCTTGTAGGTGGTGGAGCGCTCCAGCTGGCCGTTGGGCTTCCAGCTCTTGCCGTCGGCGGATATCGCGCCCTCGACGGCGGCGCCGTCGGCGGTGGTCATCTTCACCTCCGTGAGCGTGCCCTTGCTCACGGTGACGGCGGCGGAGTTGTTGATGGAGGCGTTGTCCGTGCCGTCCTTGGGCGTGATCTTGATCTCGGCCTCGGAGGTCTTCTTGGCCGCCGCCTCGTCGACCTTGGCCTGCGAGGTGTCCTTGCCGCCGTCGTTCCCGGAGGCTTCGTCGCCGCCGGAGCACGCCGAGAGCACCAGCACACCGCCGAGCAGTGCGGACACGGCCATGAGACCCTTGCGCCGTTTACTGTCCGTTATCACACGCTTCTCCATCGTTGCCGAATCCCAGAACCCCGAGAGTCCCCGTCAAGAACCTTCAACGCTACGACCGGTTCGTCCCGTTCCACATCCCTTGGAGGTGTGGGGCACACCACGTCCGCCGCGGCGGGTGGTGAGGGTGTCGGTCAGTGCGCCCCCTGAGACGACGAAACCCCGGACGGCGGTTGCCGACCGGGGTCACGATTTCCCCGAGCGTGCTCAGCCAACCGTCTCTTCGTCGTCCTCGTCGACATCATCCTCGTCGAGGTCCCACTCGGGCGAGTCGGGGTCGTAGTCGATCTGCTCACAGGACCAGGAGGCCTGCGCGAGGTCGACCCCGGGCACCTCACTGACCAGGTCGAACGGGTCCACGAGGTACGCGAGCGCCTCCGCGGTGTCTTCCGTCACAGCGCTCTCGGCGTGCGCCCGCTCGTCGCCGGGCATGTCGGTGTCATCGGCGATGCGCCTGAGGGCCGCCTTGGTCACGGCGTCCACGTCGTCCACTTCCAGGACGAGTTCCACCCGAAGCCGTACAAACCGTGATGTCTCTTCAGTGCTCATGCTCGGAGCGTACGGCCCGAGCGGAGCTTGAGGCTCCCACGACTTTCCCACGACCCGGGCCTTTCATTAGCATCGCTCCACACGGCCAATTCGCCAGCGCCACAAGGGGATCGATATTCCGTGTCATCCGCTCGCCGTCCGTTGCTGACCGCCACCGCCGCAGGGACCCTGCTGGGCGCCCTGTGGTTCGTCCCGTCCGCGAACGCGACCGGGGACGAGCCGGCGAGACAGGTGCCCTCGACGGCTCCGTCGACGCAGGTCACCCAGCAGGCCCGGGCCGTCGCCACGGACACCTCCGCCGTCGAACTCGCCGACACCGGAAGCTTCGACACCATGCCCTACGTCGTCGGCGGGACCTTCTCCCTCGCCCTGGGCGCGGGCTTCGTCGTGTACTCCGTACGACGGGAACGTCACGGTTTCTGAACTGACTTGACGCTTCTTTGACCAAATCTTCACGGTCCGCCTCATGAAGAGATCATCGGGGGCGCGCATGGGCGCCGCGGTCGCCCTGAGCGCGATGACGCTCGCCCTCATCACGGGTTGTTCGAGCGAGGAGTCCGACGGCTCCAAGTCCACGGACGCGGGGAACCCCTCCTCCTCGCCGACGCAGGCCGCGAAGGCGCTCAGCGCCGCGGATCTGGAGAAGCTGCTGCTCACCACGGCGGACGTCAAGGGCTACAAGGTCGGGGACGGGGACAAGACCCTCCCGTAGTCCAAGTCCGAGGTGAAGGCGGACACGGCGGAGTGCATCCGCTGGTCTGGGCCACCGCTGCTCTCGCCCCCGGGGAGACGGACGCGCACGCGTCCAACACCGTCGCGGAGGACAAGGCGTCGACCGCCACCGCGGCCCTGACAGCTTCGAGGGTGCCTTCAACATCAACATGACGTTCGTGGGCCTGTCCTCGTACGAGGGCGACGGCGTCGCGAAGGCCCTGAAGGCCGTTTCCGACGGCGTCTCGGCTTGCGCGGGCGGGTACAACTTCGCCTCCGACGGTGAGGACACGAAGGTCACCAAGGTCGCCCCGGCGCAGGGCTCGGGCCAGGGTGACGAGTCGGTGGCGTTCACCCAGGACGTCAACATGGGCGAAGGTGCGGGCATCTTCCGCACCGAGGTTGTACGCAAGGGCAACACCCTTGCGACGTTCTACACGGTGAACCTCACCGCGCTCGACACCGGCAAGGCGCCCGAGACTCCGGCGGCGGTCGTCGAGGCGCAGGTCGGCAAGCTCAAGTAGTCGTTCAGGAGCCCCGCTGTACGTGCGTACGGCGGGGCTCCCCGCTGTCCGCTACCGGAGCGGCCCGGTGACGGTCTCCACGGCCGCGACCAGCCGCCCGTCCCGCACGAACGCGTCCGCGGCAGCGAGGTCGGGCGCGAGGAAACGGTCCGGCCCCGGCCCCTGGACCCCCGCCTTCCGTACGGCCTCGATGACGGCCTGCGTGGCGGGCGCGGGGGCAAGCCCCTCCCGCAGCTCGACGGCGCGCGTGGCGGCGTACAGCTCGATCGCGACGACCCGTGTGAGGTTGTCCACGGCGCTGCGGAGCTTCCGTGCCGCCGACCAGCCCATGGACACGTGGTCCTCCTGCATCGCGGAGGACGGAATCGAGTCGGCGGACGCGGGCACGGCGAGCCGCTTCATCTCGCTCACCAGCGCGGCCTGCGTGTACTGGGCGATCATCAGCCCCGAGTCGACGCCCGCGTCGTCCGCGAGGAACGGCGGCAGGCCGTGGCTGCGGTTCTTGTCGAGCAGCCGGTCGGTGCGCCGCTCGGCGATGGACGCGAGGTCGGCGGCGGCGATGGCGAGGAAGTCCAGGACGTAGGCGACCGGCGCCCCGTGGAAGTTGCCGTTGGACTCGACCCGCCCGTCCGGCAGGACGACGGGGTTGTCCACGGCGGAGGCCAGCTCGCGCTCGGCGACCAGCCGGGCGTGCGCCATGGTGTCCCGCCCGGCACCGGCGACCTGGGGAGCGCAGCGCACGGAGTAGGCGTCCTGGACCCGCGGGGCGTCGTCCTGGTGGTGCCCGGTGAGCTGGGAGTCCTTCAGTACGGCGAGCATGTTGGCGGCGGAGGCGCCCTGCCCCGGGTGGGGGCGGATGGCGTGCAGCTCGGGGGCGAGGACCTTGTCGGTACCGAGCAGCGCCTCAAGGGAGAGGGCGGCGGTGATGTCGGCGGACCTGTACAGGGTCTCCAGATCCGCCAGCGCCATGATCAGCATGCCGAGCATGCCGTCGGTGCCGTTGAGGAGGGCGAGGCCCTCCTTCTCGCGGAGCTCGACGGGGGCGATGCCGTGCTCGGCGAGCAGCTCACCGGCGGGGCGTACGGCGCCGTCCGGTCCCTCCGCGTCTCCCTCGCCCATCAGCGCGAGAGCGCAGTGGGAGAGCGGGGCGAGGTCGCCGGAGCAGCCGAGGGAGCCGTACTCGTGGACGACCGGGGTGATGCCGGCGTTCAGTACGTCGGCCATGGTCTGCGCGACCTCGGGGCGGACGCCGGTGTGGCCCGAGCAGACGGTCTTGAGCCGCAGGAACATGAGCGCGCGCACGACTTCCCGCTCCACGCGCGGGCCCATGCCGGCGGCATGCGAGCGGACGATGTTGCGCTGGAGCTGGGCGCGCAGCTCCTGGCTGATGTGCCGGGTCGCCAGGGCGCCGAAGCCGGTGGAGACGCCGTAGACGGGCTCGGGCTTGGCCGCGAGGGCGTCCACGATCTCCCGGGCCGCGGCAAGGGCGGCCACGGCCTCCTGGCTCAGCTCGACGCGGGCGCCGTCACGCGCCACGGCGAGAACGTCGGACGCGGTCACGCCGGACGTCCCCACCACCACAGTGTGCATATCCATATTCAGGAGCGTACGCAGTGAATTCGAAGATGTCACCAGTGGGGGCGGGGTTCGGCCCTTACCGATTGGTCACGGCGGGGGATTCGGGGCGGCGCTCTCAGCGGCGCCCGCGGAAGCGGCGGCGTTCCGGTGCCGGGGGCTCCGCGGAGGGGGCGTCGGCCAGTTGCACGACGGGGTCGTCGGGCCCTTCCCGGCCCGCGACCACCGGTTTGCTGGCACGCATGGCCTTGGCCCGGTACTGGGCGGCGTCGGCCAGCCGGAAGAGGCGGCGGGCCGAGCCGACGGGCCCGATGGGGTCGGCGGTGGAGGCGACCCCGCAGGCGACGCCGTCGCCCAGCTCCAACTCGGCCGCCCTGCGGCACAGTTCGTCGGCGGCACGGACGACCTCGTCGGCGGGCGGGCCGACGGCGAGCAGACAGAACTCGTCGCCTCCGAGGCGGGCGGCGAGGGCGCCGGGGAGCATGGCGCCGCACAGGGAGAGAACCGAGCCGAAGCGTTCCAGCAGACGGTCGCCGACGGCGTGCCCGCGGGTGTCGTTGACGCGCTTGAGCCCGTTCAGATCGCAGACGACGAGGCTGACGACGACGCCCTCCTTGCGGTGCCGGTCGATGGCCTCGTCCAGGCGTCCGTCCACGGCCCGGCGGTTGGCGAGGCCGGTGAGCGCGTCGGTGAACGCCAGCCGCCTGGCCTCCTCCAGCCGCTCCGCCTGGGCGATCCCGGCGGCGACGACGGCGGCGAGGACGGTGGCGAAGTCGGCGTCCTCCCGTTCGAAGACGGCGGCGCCGGTCGGGCGGGCGACGTAGAGCTCGCCCCACGCCCGGCCGTGCAGCACGATGGGCGCGACGACGCAACTCCCGCGTCCCCGGCGGCGCAGGGCCGCGACGCGCTGATGGATGTACCCGGGGCGCCCTCCGGCCGCGGGCCCCTCCGCCGTCTCGACCCAGGCGTTGGGCTCACCGCCCCCGGCCCAGCGCTCGTGCAGGAACTCGGTGATCTCGGGGAACTGGTGGACGGGGTAGGCCTCGTCATCGGGGAACTCCACCTCGCCCGAGGCCCGGTCCCCCACATTGACGAGCACCCGCAACCGCCCCAGCTCCCGCTCCCACACCGACAGCGCGGCAAAACTCCCCCCGAGCGCGCGGCAGGCCCCCACCGCCGCCGCCCGCCAGGCCTCCCGCGAACTGTGCGCCGCCGCCATCCCCTGCGCCAACCCCACAACGGCCGACAGCCGGTTCTCCTCGCCCATCACTCCAGGCTAGGGACGTTCACGACAAATAGGGACATTGATACGGCGAACAGGTGTCGACGTCGTATGCCTGCCGTGGCAAGCGCCGGCGCGCGAGACCCACGCCGCGCACCGACGCGCACCTGGGACTCCGTCACTCCCCCGGCCACTCCGGCTTCCGCTTCTCGTTGAACGCCGCCACGCCCTCCGCCCGGTCCCCCGAGAACGCCACCGACCGCCACGCCGCGTCCTCGACCTCAAGACCGGCCCGCAGGTCCAGCCCATGTCCCAGACGCAGCGCCCGCTTCGCCGCCCGCAGGCCCACCGGAGAATTCCCCGCGACACGGCCGGCCAGAGCCAGCGCCTCCTCGCGGTCCCGCCCCGCCTCCACCAGCTGATCCACGAGCCCCAACTCCCGTGCCTCCGCGGCCTCCACCCGCCGCGCCGTGAAGATCAGCTCGGCCGCCCGGGCCGCCCCGACCCGCCTCGGCAGCAACTGCGTACCGCCACCCCCCGGGATCACCCCGACCGACACCTCCGGCAGCCCCACCACAGCCGTCGCGTCGGCCACGATCAGATCGCAGGACAGCGCCAGTTCGAACCCACCCCCGAGCGCGAACCCGTGCACCGCCGCGATCGTCGGCACCGGCAGCTCCAGCACCCCGGTGTACGCCCCCCGGGCCACCGGCCGCTGCCGCACCAGATCCGCGTCGCTGAAAGAGTTCCGCTCCTTCAGATCCGCCCCGACACAGAACGCCCGCTCGTGCGTGGAGGTCAGCACCACCACCCGTACGCTCGCGTCCGCCCCCAGCGCCGCGCACGCCGCTCCCACGGACCGCGCCATCTCCGTCGACACGGCGTTCATGGCCTTCGGCCGGTCCAGGGCGAGTTCCGCGACATGCCCGCCGTCCCCGTGCCGCCGCACCAGCACGAACTCCCCGTACCGCTCCTCGCTCATGACACCCTCCGGTTAACGCGGGTTAACAACAACCGCCCCGATCATCGCAGCCCGGCCCCCCAGGGGGAAGGCACCCCGTTCGGGTGACATCCCCCGCAACCGCGCTCCCCCCACCCGCCGGAGCGCATAGCGTGCGTCCGCCACGGCGCAACGGGGGCGCGAGCGCATCGGGGAGGGATCGTGATGACGATGACGGAATCGTCGGCGACGCAGGCCACACAGGACACGGAGGTCAGCGCCCCGGCCCGGCTCTTCGGCGCCCGCGGCCGGCACCGCCGCCCCCGTCCCCGTAAGGTCCTGCTCGCCGCGGGCGGCCTCGCCCTGGCGGCCGGCGCCCTGAGCCTCGTACGACTGACCCCCGACTCGGGGCTCGGCAGCCTCGGCGCGCCGGAGGCGGAACCCTGGCTGGACCCCAGCGGGGACAGCGACCCGGCCGGTGACCGTGCCACGAACGCAGCCGCGGCGGTGGACCCGGTCCCCCAGGTCAGCCCCTCCGCGACCACCGCCATGGGCGGCGTCCTGGGCGCCACTCCCACGGCGACCCCGGGCCTCGTACCGAACGCCACATCGGCAGCGCCTCCGGCGCCGGTCACGACGACCATCCCGGAGGCCCCCGACACCACCCCACCGCAGGCGCCCACCACCACGAGCCCGGCCGCTCAGCCGCCCGCGGCCGCCCCGACGCCCACTCCCGGCAAGCCCGCCAACTCCCCGAGCCCGCAGCCGTCGCCGAGCGCCTCCGACCGTCCCGGCGTATGCGTGCCGATCATCGGCCTGTGCGTGGACCCACTGACCGAGCGCCACCCCTGACCGCCTCGGCTGGGAGTCGGCTACGCCGACGCCCCGTCCCGCCGCGTGAGCAGCCACGGCTCGACCACGCCGAGCCCACGCACGGGCCGCTGCCACATCGGCTGGAGCGCGAAGCGGTACGTCGGAGGCTCCTCGCCCTCCTTCTCCGCGGCCGCGGCCGCCTCGGCCGCCTCCGCCTCGGAGGCCGGCGCCTCACCGGTCCGGATCAGCTCCTCCGCGAAGGCGCTGTCGACGAGCACGGCGTCCCGAGGAGCTATCGAGGTCAACCGGGAGGCCAGGTTCACGGTCGTACCGAAGACATCGCCCATACGAGTGGTCACCGTGCCGAAGGCGATGCCGACCCGCAGCTCGGGCATGGTCTCGTCGTTCGCCATGGTCTCGATCAGCCGCAGCGCGATCTCGGCGGCGACACCCGCGTCGTCGGCGGAGTACAGCACCTCGTCGCCGAGCGTCTTGATGAGCCGCCCGCCACGCGCGGCGACCAGGTCGGCGGCGGTGGTCTCGAAGGCCTCGACGAGCTCGCCGAGCTCCTCTTCCTCCATACGGCGGGTCAGCCGCGTGAACCCGACGAGGTCGGCGAAGCCGACAGCGAGCCGCCGGTCGACCATCTCCTCGTCGTCGGCGGCCTGCACGACCCGGCCGGTGGCGGCGGCGAGCTGACGGCGCCAGACATAGACGAGGAACTCCTCCAGCTCGGGCAGGAGCAGCTCGACCAGGGGGTAGGTGACCTCCGTGCGGGTCATGCCCGGCTCGGGGGGCTCGGTCAGGCCCTCCAGGAAGGAGTCGATCTGCCACTCGGCAAGACGGGCGGTGGTCTGCCCGGTGGATCTGGCCACCTGCACGGCCATGGCCTCGCTGAGCAGCCCCGCCTCGACCAGACCGGCGAGGCGCCTGAGCGCCAGTACGTCGGCCTCGGTCAGCGCCTTGGCCTGCCCGATGTCGGCGAAGCCCATGGCCCGCCAGAAACGGGAGGCCAGCTCCATGGAGACACCGGCGCTGCGGGCGGCCTGAAAGGGGGTGTAGCGCCGCTCCGCGCCGAGGATGAGCTGTTCGAGACGCAGGGCGAGTGGATCTTCGCCGGGGTCGGCGGCGTGGGGGTCCATGCCGGAGCCCGTGTCGTCGACGGTCACGCCTGCTGCCCTTCCGATCTGCCGCGGTCAGGTATCGACCGGCCCCAACTCTACGGCAGGTGTGCGCCAGCTCACTCCGTTAAGTGGGGCGAAGGGTTTCCTGATCGCGGTCGTTTCCTGTACGCGTGGTTGCCGTGGCCGGCTCACGCCGGACGCAGATGCACGATGTCCCCCGCGCCCACCGGCTCCTGTACGCCCTCCTCCGTCGCGATCACCAGGCGGCCGTCCCCGTCCACCGCGACCGCCTCCCCGACCAGCGCCCGGTCCCCGGGCAGCTCGGCCCGCACCACCCGTCCGAGGGTCGCGCAGCCCGCCGCGTACGCCTCCTGGAGGCCGCTCACCGCGGGGTCGCCCCCGGCCGACCGCCACCGCCCGTACCAGCTTTCCAGCGACCGCAGCACCGCCCGCAGCAAGGGATCCCGGTCCGTGCTCACCGCCCCGGCCAGCGCCAGCGAGCCCGCCTGCGGCACCGGGAGCTCCTCCTCCTTCAGGGTGACGTTGATGCCGACGCCCACCACCACCCCGTCGTCCCCGGCCCGCTCCGCGAGGATGCCCCCGGCCTTGCGCTCCTCGCCGCCGACGGTCACCAGCACGTCGTTGGGCCACTTGAGTGCCGTATCGACCCCCGCCGACCGCGAAAGCCCCGTCGCCACCGCCACCCCGGTGAGCAGCGGCAGCCAGCCCCAGCGGGTGACCGGGACGCCCGTCGGCTTCAGCAGGACGGAGAAGAAGAGGCCCGAGCGAGGCGGTGCCGTCCACTGCCGGTCGAGCCGCCCCTTGCCCGCCGTCTGCTCCTCGGCGACCAGGACCGCGCCCTCCCTGGCCGTACCCTCCACGGCCAGGGCCACCAGGTCCGAGTTGGTGGA
>NZ_JAVRBF010000432.1:0-367 GCF_032436805.1 Streptomyces sp. P17
GTTTCGAGCCTGTTTTTCCTGACCCCGGCGAGCACGGCTCTTATCGGTTGGTCCATGTTCGGCGAACAATTGTCAGCAATCACGCTGATGGGTGTGGCAATCGCTGCGGTGGGCGTCTTCATGGCGTCGCGCGGTTAGGCTCTGGCCGTTCCAACCACCGCCCGCACGCAAAAGTCCGCAATCGCTTCGACCTGGGCCAATTGATCGGCTTCAGACATGTCATTGATGCGGGCGATTGGGCCAACGAGCGCCTCGAACAGAGAACCGACGATGCAGGCTGACGAAACCTGCACGGGCTGATCCACAAAGGCCCCTTCACGGATACCCCTGTCGATGACGGTCTCGAATACGCGCATCAACTTCTGCC
>NZ_JAVRBF010000433.1:0-367 GCF_032436805.1 Streptomyces sp. P17
TCTTCCGATCTGTCCGCTCTCCATCTCATTGAAGATGACGGAAGATGGCGCGCAGGCACATTTCCTATCGGCTCATGCGCAAGTCCGGCAAGTCATCGAACATGCTATCCCGCAGCTACGTGACATATTGGCAGAGCAGGGAATCATGCTGACCGACACCTCCGTTGGCGAGCAAAGCACTCAGCAACAAGCGTTTGCACAGCAGAACTCGGACGCAGGCACACAGCACGGCAACGGAGTTCAAGAGGCTGATATCGAGACCGATACCGAGCGCACCGTGACCACCACTCTGGATGGCCGCGTTGACCTCTATGCCTGACCAGCGCACTAGATGAATAGTACGCAAGACGGGCCGACGAAAGTGTCA
>NZ_JAVRBF010000434.1:0-366 GCF_032436805.1 Streptomyces sp. P17
ATCCCGGCCACCGCCGACACCCCCGAGCTGCCCACCTACGCCTTCGACCGCCACCGCTACTGGCTGGAACGCACCACGCACACCCCCGCCGACCCCATGCAGGACCGTTTCTGGGAGGCAGTGGACCGCGAGGACGTGTCCGAACTCGCCGAGCTGGTTGGCATCGAGGCGCCCGAGGCCCGCTCGTCCCTCGGAAGCGTGCTGCCCGCGATCGCCGGCTGGCGGCAACAGTGGCAGGGCGCGGGCGAGTTCGAGCCCTGGCGCTACCGCGTCGAGTGGGACGAGCTAAAGGTTTCTGCGGAGCAGCCGGACCTGTCGGGGAAATGGCTGGTCATCGCGCCCGCCTCACACACCGACCACGAACAC
>NZ_JAVRBF010000435.1:0-366 GCF_032436805.1 Streptomyces sp. P17
GGTGAATTATGATGCCATATCACCAGAACTACTCATCAACAAACACCCATCAAACCAACTGCAAACGTTCCACTATTGTTTAATTCCTAATAAATACAAGTTTAAAAAATAAAAAAACAAGGCATAAAACATAAAAATCATGATTTATAAGGAGGTTAATCATGCTTAATTTATTTAAAAAGCGTGATGAGAATTGCTTTTCAGACTAGTGTTATCGTTTACACTTAGGGCATGAAAACTTCGTAACATTAGGAAAAATGATGTCCCACATACAAAATGGTTTAAGTTTTATCGACATGATGGTGTTTGCAGTCTACGTTGCTATCATCATTGGTGTTGGTCTTTGGGTATCCCGAGATAAAAAAG
>NZ_JAVRBF010000436.1:0-366 GCF_032436805.1 Streptomyces sp. P17
CACCCGATGTCTTCTCGAAGCTCATCATCTGGCTCCCTGACTACCTGTCCGTGAAGGCCCCAAGTGGGACCACTGTGTACGTCAATCGGGGCGGCTACCTGTACGACCGCAATGCCAAGACCGACGAGTTCACCCAGCCGGTGACCGTATGTCTGATTCGCCTGAAGGGATTCGAGGAGATGCCCACCCAGTTCAGGACCTACATCTTAGACAAGGCAGCACGTCGCTTTAACATCCGGTTCTTCGGGGCCGCTGAGATCGAAGCGTCCCTCCAACTGGAGGAGCAAGACGCCTGGGCTCGGGTGCAGGAGTTCGAGCTGGAGTATGGCGCCTTCAACATGCTGGACGGTGACGCTTGGGTCGCTG
>NZ_JAVRBF010000437.1:0-366 GCF_032436805.1 Streptomyces sp. P17
CCTTCCGACTGCACGATCTGATGGCGGTCGAACAGGAAATGGACATAGGTCACGCTGTCCAGATCGCTGGCAAGCTCAACCCCGTCCAGCGCCAGAAGCTGTTTCGCGGCCACCAGCACTTCCGAGGCGCCGAACATGCGCCGCGCGATGCCCGAGCGCAGCAGGACGCGGTGCTGCGGCGAAACCACCAGATCGCGCGCCGGAACGCCCGCGCCAAGCGCGCCGGCGCGGATGCGCACCGGGCGCAGATGCGGGTTCGCCGCCAGCGCGGCCGCGTCGGTGGCGGTGCCGTCGCCAAGCGTTGCGGCAAGGTCGATCCCGGCGAATCGGTCAAACGCCTCGGCCACCGAAAGCCGTTCCGGCGCG
>NZ_JAVRBF010000438.1:0-365 GCF_032436805.1 Streptomyces sp. P17
CAACGATGATATGTAGTTGTTTGGTCTATCTTGCTCTTCAATCACGTTTGATTGAGATGCTTTCTTTTCACTCATAATTTTTATCGCTTTATATCGTAATTTACATAAGTGCGACTGATTGACTAAAACTGTTCGAGATCTTTGAATCTAGATTTAACAGTCCATTTCTTATCAGTAGCTGATTTACTTCTATAACGCAGTCTCTTACGAATAAATGATACTTTTCTTGCCTAAAATGTGGTTTATATTTTTATTAATTAATGAAATCCAAGTCTAGTTTGCATTGCTTTTAACGCCTTACAAGCCTGAAATATCAACAGCATCACTCTCATCATGCAAAATTGGAAACCTTATCTTTTATAAGC
>NZ_JAVRBF010000439.1:0-365 GCF_032436805.1 Streptomyces sp. P17
ATTTCCTCACGTTTAGATAGGCTTAATTGTTTTGACACCTTATTTGCAACGCCAGTGACTCAAATGCTTCCTAGAGCGATAGAAAATAATACGCCATTGTCATGGCAGCGTGCGTTTAATAGTTTGAGCGAATATCAAGAGGGGGATGTTTATCATCTGACAACCGAAGGAGAGGGTGAGAAAACGAACGCCTGGATTACACTGCTCGCCTTAAATCAAACCACTCACTTTCCTGATAATGCTAAACCAGTATTGCTGATGAGCTGTATTGATAATTTAAGTCGAGTCGAATTGGCTCTGCCAAGTGCGATTGATGATCCTCGTATCCAACTTTCTATTGCTAATACGGAAGTTCAGTATTGGCG
>NZ_JAVRBF010000440.1:0-364 GCF_032436805.1 Streptomyces sp. P17
CCGAACGCATGGACGGCGGGCCTTGACGTTGCTGACGGTGGTATTGACCGGAATGCGCTCGCAATGCGTCAATGGATAATCTTGCGCGATGTTCAGGAATGGGGCGAACGTGACACGGGTGTAACAACTCGCCGGGCAATCGTCGAAACTCGTCAGAATCAAAATATGAACGTCTTGTACGATGCTATCGGCGTCGGCGCGGGCGTGAAGACGGAATATAACCGTATCACAATTGACGAACAAATCAAAGCGCCGCCTTTCGTTGCGTGGAACGCTGGAGCCGGGGTTATCAATCCGTATGAGCGGCTAATTCCTGACGATGAACAATCGTTGATGAATAAGGATTTCTTCGGCAATCTGAAAG
>NZ_JAVRBF010000441.1:0-363 GCF_032436805.1 Streptomyces sp. P17
ATGCGCCGGGAGAAGGTGTCCACGACGAAGGCGACGTAGACGACACCGCTCCAGGCGGCGACATGCGTGAAGTCGGCAACCCAGCAGCGGTTCGGGGCACGGGCGACGAAGTCGCGGTCGACAAGGTCCGGGGCCCGCCCGGCGGCCGGATCGGTGATCGTCGTTATCACCTTCTTGCCGCGGACGGCGCCGGTGATGCCGAGTTCGCGCATCAGACGCTCGATGGTGCAGCGGGCCACCGTATGTCCCTGCCGGTTCAGCTCGCGCCAGATCTTCCGGGTAGACAGGGTGTGTCAATTTAACGGCTGATCTTGGTTGTTGAGGTGTCAGTTGTTGCTCGGGGTCAGGCGGCCTTCGAAGGCG
>NZ_JAVRBF010000194.1:0-1025 GCF_032436805.1 Streptomyces sp. P17
CTTGACCATCCAGAAGCGCCGCGGCGTCATTGCGCCATCCCCAAAGCATCCAGATACATCTCAAGGATCGCCTGCTCTTCGGCGAGATCATCGCGGTCGCGCCGGCGCATCGAAATGACCTTGCGCATCACCTTGGTGTCGTAACCTCGCGCCTTGGCCTCGGCCATCAGCTCGCGCTGGCGCTCGGTCACATCCTGTTTCTCCGATTCGAGCTGTTCATATTGCTCAATGAACTGGCGGAGTTCTTGCGCTGCAATATTGGGATCGGTCATCTCAGTAATCCACGATCAAGGTGATGCCGGCTGCGCGCAGCGCCTGTTCCAGCGCCTCGCGGGTCTCAAAGCCCAATGTGTCAATCCGGGGCGCGCCCAGGTCGGCGTGCGAGATCTCGGCGCGCCAGCCCGAGAAGGGCGGCTCGTCCGCCTCATTAAACATGATCTCGGCCATCGCATCCGCCGCCAGAAGGTCGCGCTCGCCGAGCGCCTGAATGATCTCGGCCGTTGTGGCCGGCTGTGCCTCACCGAAGATATTTCGCTTCATTCCACCCCCAGAATTTCTGATTTGATTGCCTCGGCCGTCTCGGCCGACAGCCCCTTGGCCCTGGCCACCGTGGTGACGGCCGCCTTCACCTGCTTTTCAAACTCGGCTTCGACCTTGGCCCGGCGGTCGGTCGAAATCCCCATCGCCTGCGCCGCCGATTTCATGGCCGCTGCCAGTTGCATGGCCTCGACCGGCTTCCAGCCCGCGTCACCGGCATGAGCGGTCAGCTCCAGCACCAGCGCCATGATCGCCTGACTGGCAAGCTTGGTCAGATCATCCGCCCCCTTGCCGTCAAAGCGCGCCGACAATGTGCTGCCGATTTCGCGGGCCTCTTCCAGCCGCCGGGCCAGCGCGGCCATGCGAAAAGCATGGCGGTGAAACGAGCTGAAGGACGGGATGTCGAATTCGACCTCGCCGCGCCGATCCGCCATCAGCGCCTCGCAGCGGGCGACGAACTCGGCATAGATGTCCGTCTGGGTCCGGTC
>NZ_JAVRBF010000038.1:0-90988 GCF_032436805.1 Streptomyces sp. P17
ATGTTCTTGCCCGCGGTCAGCCACGGGAACAGGGCGTGCTCCTGGAACATCAGCGCCGGGCGCCCGTCGGTCGTGATCGCGCCGGCGCTGGGCCTGTCCAGGCCCGCGACCAGGTTGAGCAGCGTCGACTTGCCGCAGCCCGAGGCTCCCAGAAGGGTGACGAACTCGCCGGGCGCGACATCGAGGGTGATGTCGTCGAGGACGAGTTGCTGTCCGGCCGGGCCGGCGAAGGACTTCGACACGTGGTCGATGCGCGCGGCGTGCTCCACGGACGTATCCGTGTCGGCGGCCTTGGCGAGGGCGGTTGCCATGGTCGTCACCTCCTGGGAACTCATCTGGACTCGTGGCTCACTTGACGCCGAGGCCGGCGTCGTCGGCCTCGGGTGCGCCCTCGGCTTTGAGGACCCTGTTCAGCGGTGTCAGGTCGTAGATGCCGGTCAGGTCCGGCTTCTCCAGCAGGCCCGCCTTGAGCGCGTGCTTCGCCTGCGCGTCGAGCGTGGCCGCCAGCGGATCGTCGGTGAACCGGATGGACGGCCAGGCCTGGTCGATGACCTCGGCGGGCAGCGCCTTGCCGGTGTCCGCCGCCAACTGGGCATTGGCCGCGGCCTTCGCCCTCTCCGGATCGGCGTTGATCCACTGGTTGGCCTCGACGGAGGCCTTGAGCACCGCCTCGACGGCCTTCGGGTGCTCCTTGAGGAACTCCTGCCGGACGATGACGTTCGTGATCACGAACTTCTTGTCCGGCCACAGGGAGGCCTCGTCCAGCAGTACCTTTCCGCCCTCGGCGACCAGCTTCGAGGCGGTCGGCTCCGGCACCCAGGCGCCGTCGATCGAGCCGGACCGGTAGAGGTCGGGTGTGACCTTGTTGTCGGAGCGGACGACGGACACATCGCCCTCGCCGCTCTGCGCGTCGACCTTCCAGCCCTGCCCGGCGGCCCAGTTCAGGAACGCCACGTCCTGCGTGTTGCCGAGCTGCGGAGTGGCGATCCGCTTGCCCTTGACGTCCTTCAGGGACTTGATCTTCTCCGGGTTCACGACCAGCTTCACCCCGCCGGACGCCGAACCGGAGACGATCCGCAGGTTCTTGCCGTTCGCCTTGATGTACCCGTTGATCGCGGGCGAGGGCCCGATCCACCCGATGTCGATGGACCCCGAGTTCAGCGCCTCGATCTCGGACGGACCGGCGTTGAACTCGGCGTACTTGGCCGTCGTACCGCCCAGCTGCTTCTGGAAGATCCCCTGGTGCCGGCCCACCAGCGCGGTGGCGTGGGTGAGGTTCCCGAAGTAGCCGATGCGCACCGAGTCCAGCCCGTCGACCTTCGCCGCCCCCGGTATCGCGCGCTCGGTGTTCTCCACGGCCTGGGAGCCGTAACCGCACGCGGCCGCGAGCGCCAGCAGCGGCAGCACGGTCAGTACCGCGAGGGTACGGCGCAGGGCGGGGGTGGCAGGCACGGGAGGTGTTCCTCTCGGTGGCCCGGCTCTGACGCCCTTACCGAGCGTGGCCGGGAGTACGGCAGATGTACGAGTACGGGGTCAGCGCGGACATCGCCGCACCCCGGCCTCCGAGGCCGAGTTCATGGTCAGAAGTCCCAACCGTCGTCCTCGGCCTCGTCCTTGACGGGCTCCGGGGAGGCGAACGACTCGCCGACCATGCCGGCGGTGAGCGTCGTACCGTCGCTCGGGTCGATCAGGATGAACGAACCCGTGCGCCGCGAGTCGGCGTAGGAGTCGACGGGCAGCGGCTCGGCGGTACGGATCTTCACCCGGCCGATGTCGTTGGCGACGAGCTGTCCCGGGTGCGGGTGCAGGGACAGGTCGTCCAGCGTGAGCCGGGACGGGATGTCCTTCACGATCGCCTTGACCGTGCGGGTGCCGTGCTTGAGCAGCACCCGGTGGCCGACGGTGAGCGGGGCGTCGGCGACGTGGCAGACGGTCGCCTCGATGTCCTGGGTGGTCGGCGGCGCGTCCTTGCTGGGCACGATCAGGTCGCCGCGCGAGATGTCGATGTCGTCCTCCAGCAGGAGGGTCACCGACTGCGTCGTCCAGGCGACATCGACCGGCTCGCCGAGCAGGTCGATACCGGAGATCTTCGTGGAGCGGCCGGACGGCAGCACGGTGATCTGCTCGCCGACGCGGAACGAACCGGCGGCGATCTGACCGGCGTAACCGCGGTAGTCGGGGTGCTCGGCGGTCTGCGGGCGGATCACGTACTGCACGGGCAGGCGCGCGTGGCAGTGGCTCAGGTCGTGGGTGACGGGCACGGTCTCCAGGTGCTCCAGCACCGTCGGGCCGCCGTACCAGTCCATGGTGGCGGACGGTTCCACGACGTTGTCACCGGCGAGCGCCGAGATCGGGATCGCGGTGACCTCCGGGACGCCCAGTTCGAGCGCGTACGCCGTGAACTCCTCGGCGATGGCGGCGAACACGGACTCCTGGTAGTCGACGAGGTCCATCTTGTTGACGGCGAGGACGACATGCGGGACACGCAGCAGCGCGGCCAGCGCGGCATGCCGGCGGGTCTGCTCGACGACGCCGTTGCGGGCGTCGATCAGGATCACCGTCAGCTCGGCCGTGGAGGCGCCGGTGACCATGTTCCGGGTGTACTGCACATGGCCCGGGGTGTCGGCGAGGATGAACCGGCGCCGGGCCGTCGCGAAGTAGCGGTACGCCACGTCGATCGTGATGCCCTGCTCCCGCTCGGCCCGCAGACCGTCGGTGAGCAGCGCGAGGTCCGGGCCCTCCTGGCCACGGTTCGCCGAGGCGCGCTCCACGGCCTCCATCTGGTCGGTGAGGACCGACTTGGAGTCGTGCAGCAGCCGGCCCACGAGGGTGGACTTGCCGTCGTCGACGGAACCGGCGGTGGCGAACCGCAGCAGGGTCGTCTCGGGGAGTTCCGTGGTCGTGCTCATGGTTAGAAGTACCCCTCGCGCTTGCGGTCTTCCATCGCGGCCTCGGACATCTTGTCGTCGGCGCGGGTCGCGCCCCGCTCGGTGAGCCGGGAGGCGGCGATCTCGGTGATCACGGCGTCCAGCGTGGTGGCGTCGGAGTCGACGGCACCCGTGCAGGACATGTCACCGACGGTCCGGTAGCGCACGAGCCGCTTCTCCACGGTCTCGCCGTCCTTCGGGCCGCCCCACTCGCCCGCCGTCAGCCACATGCCGTTGCGGGCGAACACCTCACGCTCGTGCGCGAAGTAGATCTCCGGCAGCTCGATGCCCTCCCGGGCGATGTACTGCCAGACGTCCAGCTCCGTCCAGTTGGACAGCGGGAACACGCGGACGTGCTCACCGGGAGCGTGCCGCCCGTTGTAGAGGTTCCACAGCTCGGGCCGCTGGCGGCGCGGGTCCCACTGCGAGAACTCGTCGCGCAGCGAGAACACCCGCTCCTTGGCGCGCGCCTTCTCCTCGTCCCGGCGCCCGCCGCCGAAGACCGCGTCGAACTTCTCCGCCTGGATCTTCTCCGTCAGCGGCAGCGTCTGCAGCGGGTTACGGGTGCCGTCCGGCCGCTCCTTGAGCACCCCGCGGTCGATGTAGTCCTGCACGGAGGCGACATGCAGCCGCAGCCCGTGCCTGGCCACCGCGCGGTCCCGGTAGTCGAGCACCTCGGGGAAGTTGTGCCCGGTATCCACATGCAGCAGCGAGAACGGCACCGGCGCCGGCGCGAACGCCTTCAGCGCCAGATGCAGCATGACGATCGAGTCCTTGCCACCGGAGAAAAGGATCACCGGCCGCTCGAACTCGCCCGCCACCTCGCGGAAGATGTGCACCGCCTCGGACTCCAGGGCGTCCAGGTGGGAGAGGGCGTACGGAGTCTCCGTGCCCTCCTCGACCGAGGAGACGGTCGTCGTCATGCCAGGCCCCTTTCGCTGAGCAGGGCGTACACGGCCGCCGCGGACTCCCCCACGGTCTGGTTCTGCGACTCGATGCGCAGGTCGGGCGAGTCGGGCTCCTCGTAGGGGTCGTCGACCCCGGTGAGCCCGGACAGCTCGCCAGCCGCCTGCTTGGCGTACAGGCCCTTGACATCGCGTACGGAGCACACCTCGACCGGAGTGGCCACGTGGATCTCCAGGTACGCCGCCCCGCTCTCCTGGTGGCGCTTGCGCACCGCCTCACGGCTGTCGGCGTACGGCGCGATCACCGGCACCAGCGCCTTGACGCCGTTACGGGCGAGCAGGTCGGCGAGGAAGCCGATGCGCTGGACGTTGGTGTGCCGGTCCTCGCGGCTGAAGCCGAGGCCCGCGGAGATGAACTCGCGGATCTCGTCGCCGTCGAGCACCTCGACACGGTGGCCCTCCTCGCGCAGCCGGCCGGCCAGCTCGTACGCGATGGTGGTCTTGCCGGCACTCGGCAGACCCGTGAGCCAGACGGTGGCTCCGGTCGTCACGTGGTTCTCCTTGTTCTCCGGGGCGGTCTCCGGAAACGGGTTCGTGGTCACAGGTGCAGCCCGCACTCGGTCTTGGCGCGGCCCGCCCAGCGGCCGGCGCGCGCGTCCTCGCCCTCCAGGACACGGCGGGTGCAGGGGGCGCAGCCGACGGAGGTGTAGCCGTCCATCAGCAGCGGGTTGGTGAGGACACCGTGCTCGGCGACGTAGGCGTCCACGTCCTGCTGGGTCCACTTGGCGATGGGCGAGATCTTGACCTTCTGCCGCTTCTCGTCCCAGCCGACCACGGCAGTGTCCGCCCGGGTCTCGGACTCGTCGCGGCGCAGGCCCGTCGCCCAGGCCAGATAGCCCTTGAGGCCCTCCTCCAACGGCTGGACCTTGCGCAGCTTGCAGCACAGGTCCGGGTCGCGGTCGTGCAGCTTGGGGCCGTACTCCGCGTCCTGCTCGGCGACCGTCTGACGCGGGGTGAGGGTGATGACGTTGACGTCCATCACCGCCTCCACCGCATCACGTGTACCAATGGTCTCGGGAAAGTGGTAGCCGGTGTCGAGGAACACCACGTCAACACCGGGCAACGCGCGGGAGGCGAGATGGGCGACGACCGCGTCCTCCATGGAGGAGGTCACACAGAAGCGCCGGCCGAAGGTGTCGGCTGCCCACTGGAGGATCTCCAGCGCGGAGGCGTCCTCCAGATCACGGCCCGCCTGCTCGGCGAGCGCCTTCAAGTCCTCGGTGGTGCGGTCTTCCTGAGTGGTCGTCATATCTCGTCTCCCCCTGCTTCGGTCGGCTGAAGACCCCGGGCCAGCAGCCCGAGGAACTTCAGCTGGAAGGCCCGGTTGCACGCCGCGCATTCCCACGCGCCGTGTCCCTGCTCACTCGGACGCAAGTCCTCGTCGCCGCAGTAGGGGCAGTAGAAGGGGGCGGCCCGCTCGCTCATACCGCGTCCTCTGTTTCGTTCGCTGCGCTCACGAAAGGGCCTCCTCGGAAGCACGCGCGGCCCAGGCGGCGAAGCGCTCGCCGTCCTCGCGCTCGGCCTGGAACCGCTTGAGGACCCGCTCGACGTAGTCGGGCAGTTCCTCCGAGGTCACCTTCAGACCGCGTACCTTGCGGCCGAAGCCGGCCTCCAGGCCGAGCGCGCCGCCCAGGTGCACCTGGAAGCCCTCGACCTGCTCGCCGCGGTCGTTGACGACCAGCTGGCCCTTGAGACCGATGTCCGCGACCTGGATACGGGCGCAGGCGTTCGGGCAGCCGTTGATGTTGATGGTGATCGGCTCGTCGAACTGCGGGATCCGGCGCTCCAGCTCGTCGATCAGCGAGGATCCGCGCGCCTTGGTCTCGACGATGGCGAGCTTGCAGTACTCGATGCCGGTGCAGGCCATGGTGCCGCGCCGGAAGGGGGAGGGCTTGACCGTCAGGTCCAGCGCCTCCAGGCCCTCGACGAGCGAGTCGACCTGGTCCGGCTCGACGTCGAGCACGAGCATCTTCTGCTCGGCGGTGGTGCGCACCCGGCCCGAGCCGTGTGCCTCGGCCAGCTCGGCGATCTTCGTCAGGGTGGTGCCGTCCACGCGGCCCACGCGCGGGGCGAAGCCGACGTAGAAGCGGCCGTCCTTCTGCGGGTGCACACCGACGTGGTCGCGCCAGCGCTCGACGGGCTGCGCGGGGGCGGGACCGTCGATGAGCTTGCGCTTGAGGTACTCGTTCTCCAGCACCTCGCGGAACTTCTCCACGCCCCAGTCGGCGAGCAGGAACTTCAGGCGGGCACGCGTACGAAGGCGCCGGTAGCCGTAGTCGCGGAAGATCGAGATGACGCCCTCGTAGACATCCGGGACCTCGTCGAGGGGGACCCAGGCGCCGAGGCGCTGGCCGATCTTCGGGTTGGTGGACAGGCCGCCGCCGACCCAGACGTCGAAGCCCGGGCCGTGCTCGGGGTGGTCGACCCCGACGAAGGCGATGTCGTTGATCTCGTGCGCCACGTCCAGCAGCGGCGAGCCGGAGATCGCGGACTTGAACTTGCGGGGCAGGTTCGAGAAGTCCTTGTTGCCGATGATCCGGCGCTGGATCTCGTCGATGGCCGGGGTGCCGTCGATGATCTCGTCGGCGGCGATACCGGCGACGGGCGAGCCGAGGATCACTCGCGGGGTGTCACCGCAGGCCTCGGTGGTGGACAGGCCGACCGCCTCCAGGCGGTTCCAGATCTCGGGCACGTCCTCGATCCGGATCCAGTGGTACTGGACGTTCTGCCGGTCGGTGATGTCGGCGGTGCCGCGCGCGAACTCCTGCGAGATCTCGCCGATGACACGCAGCTGCTCGGTGCTGAGCCGGCCGCCGTCGATGCGGACGCGCAGCATGAAGTACTCGTCGTCCAGCTCCTCCGGCTCCAGGATCGCGGTCTTGCCGCCGTCGATCCCGGGCTTGCGCTGGGTGTACAGACCCCACCAGCGCATCCGGCCGCGCAGGTCGTTGGGGTCGATCGAGTCGAAGCCGCGCTTGGAGTAGATCGTCTCAATGCGTGTCCGCACATTGAGACCGTCGTCGTCCTTCTTGAACTGTTCGTTGCCGTTCAGCGGGGTGAAGTGCCCCGCGGCCCACTGGCCCTCGCCGCGGTGACGGCTCGCCTTGCGGCGGACAGGCGCGGCAGCGGGGTTCTCAGGGGTGGCGGCCATGGTTCTACGTCCTTCGGGACAGGCGGGAAAGCGGCTCTGGCCTGCGCGTGCGCGCACGGCAGCGGTGCGCGTCCTTGCGCGGGAAAGCAGGCAAAGGGGGAGGCGTCGGGCGGTGCTGGAGTGCTCTCAGCGCGCCGGACAGATGGCGCTGGACATGCGGCCGAGGTCGACGTGCCGCCGACTCACCAAGGCAATTCCAGTTCCAGACATGACGGAAGCGTGGCACGGCGATCTGGACACAGTCCAGCTTCGTCCGACATGTGGACACCCTTGTCCCGAGGAGCGAGACAAGGGTGTCCTTGGTCACATGGCGGAGAAATGCCGCCTTGTGCAGGTCAAACGGCGTATGCCCCCGGCCACGGTCCCGGAGCTGTCACTTCCGCCCGCTCCTCGGCCTTGGTGTCGAACAGCTTGAAGCCACGACGCTGGTAGTTGTCCATCGCGTGCTCGCCGTCCAGGCTGCAGGTGTGCAGCCACACCCGCTTGGTTTGCGCCCGTCCGGGCCAGCGGTCGGCGAGGTCCCAGGCCCGGGCGGCGCCGTACGAGAGCAGGTGACCGCCGATGCGGCGGCCCCGGAAGGCCGGGATCAGGCCGAAGTACTCGATCTCCACGACCCCGTCGTCCTGCGGGCCCAGCTCCACGTACCCGGCGGGCGTGCCGCGGTCGTAGGCGACCCAGGTCTCCGCGCCCGGCCGGTCCAGGTGCTCCTGCCACTGGGCGTAGCTCCAGCCCAGCCGGTCGATCCAGCAAATGTCGCCGCCGACGGAGGCGTACAGGAAGCGGCTGAACTCGGGGGAGGGGACCTCGGAGCGGACGATCCGCACGTCCCCTTCGGGGGCGGCGGCCGGCAGCAGGTCGGAGGGGTCCGTCTGCTCCAGGGACCAGGTGGTCACGGGGATGTTGGGCATGTCGCCCAGGGAATCATCTACCCCAGCGATCTGTCGATCGTGTTCAGTGGCAGCGAAAACAGCGTCCGCCCCGACTGCGACCAGACCTCGCCGGTCTCCTGCCAGTAGGAGAGGGAGGCCGTCTTCCTGCTCCAGCACAGCCGCGTCTCGTCGGACCCGCACCGCGTGGCCTCGGCCCCGCTCGTGCTCTGCCGCCACAGCAGGCCGCGCTGCTCGCCCGGCTGTGTCAGGTACCAGCGGGAGCCGTACGACAGCACTCCGCCGGGCCCCTCCGCCTTCGTCGCGTACGCCTCGGTCGCGTCCCCGGTGGCGAGCAGCCCGGTGCGGCCCGGGTCCGTGCTGAACGCGTACCGCCACAGCCGGTCACCGCCGCGCGCCACCAGGCTGTCCGGCGAGGTGCCGCGGTCCAGCGAGAGGCCCACGGGGCGCTCTCCGGCCGTCCGGTACGCGCCGACGGCCGGCATCACGAAGCGGGGACCGTCCGCACCGGTCGCGCGAAGCACGCGGTGCATGTCGTAGACGTACAGCCCGTCCCGCGCGGTGACCAGCAGCTTGTCCTGGTACCAGACCATGCCCGAGACCGCCGAGCGCAGCGCGCGCCAGTCACGGCCGTCGTCCGTGGGGACGGCGAGCCGCACCCAGGTGTAGCGGAGGCGGTCGAGGTCGTTCGCGTCGACGAAGGCGACCCGGGAGCCCTTGCCGCCGGACCAGGCCGACAGCACCACACGGTTCTCGCCCCAGCGGCCGTCGTCGTCGGCGTCCCCGGAGGTGGTGACCGCGCCGGACCGCAGGCCGCGGGTGTCGGCGGTGTCCCAGCAGTACGCGTGCGTGGCCGCGGGCGCCACGGGCAGCGCCGCGCGCTCGGTGGCCGTGCAGTCGGCCGGGTCGCGCAGGGTGCCCTCGGCGTCGTCGAGCACCGCGCCGACGCCGACGGGCCGGCCCAGCTCGGCGGGCAGCCGGTCCAGGGTCCGCTCCGGCACCAGGTCCTCGTGCAGCCGCAGAGTGTTCAGCTCGGCGCGGGAGGTGAGGGGCTTCAGCGCCCCGGGGTCGCGGTCGGCCGTGGCCTGGGAGGCGCTGATCATGGTGGCGGCCGCGGTGAGCGCGAGGGCGGTTGCGGCCAGCACTCCGCGCAGCGCACGGCCCCGCTTGCGCCGGCGGTGTCTGCCGCGATGCTGTTTCATGACGTCCTCCCGAGGCGGGCCAACTGCGCCTGTTGATCCGTGCGTTGACCAAGGAGCAGGTGGGGTGGCCCGTAGGGGATGCTACGGCAGTGGGAGGGGGCGTGGACGAAGACCTCGCAAATATGCGGAAGATGACACCTTGGGGGCTTCAGCCGGTACGTCCGTCCGCCACCCCCGGCGCCGTCGAGTGCGGCAGCAGATCCAGTGGGTCCTCGGGGAGCAGCAGCTCGACCCCGGCGTCCTCGCAGAAACGATACGGCCGGTGTTCCAGCAGGCCTCCGAGATAGCGCCGTACCCGTGACATCTCGGCCCTGACCGTCACCGTGCGGGCCGCGTCGCCGAACATCTCCTCGGCCAGGCCCGCCGCACTCAGACCGCCCCGGTGCAGGGCCAGCAGATAGAGCAACTCGGCGTGCCGGGGGCTCAGTTCATGGCTCCAGGTGCCCGCAGCGCCGGTCACCGCCACCGACCAGCGGCGCGGCTGCGACAGATCCAGCACGATCCGGGTGTCCCCGCGCGGCACCGGCTCGTCGGCGGGCCTGAGCAGCCAGCCGCCCGCCAGCGGCTCCACCGCGCACAGCCCGAGCGGCGGCAGCCACCGACGCCCCGCCGCAAGCGACTTGGGCAGCGCGACCCGGTTCGTGTACGGCATCCCCGACACCGCCGCGCACCAGCCGTCCCGGTCCACCACCAGCGCCCGCCCGGCGAGCCGGGACAACACCGGCGAGACCACCGCGCGCAGCCCCTCCAGCGAGGTCAGATGCAGCTCCCGCAACCGGGCCTCGGCGAGCTTGGCGACCGTGTCCACCCAGGCCAGGGTGGCCGGATGCATGGTCTCCAGCGGTCCGCTGACGTCCACCACACCGATCAGCCGGCCGTCCCGCGGATCCGTGATGGGGGCACCGGCACAGGTCCAGGTGGCGTGCGTGCGCACGAAGTGCTCGGAGGCGAAGACCTGAACCGGTCTGCGCACCACGGCCGGGGTGCCCACGCCGTTGGTGCCGACCACGTCCTCCCGCCAGTCCGCGCCGAGTTCGAAGCCGAGCCCGTCGGCCTTGCGCAGCACCGGCGAGCTGCCCTCCCGCCACAGCACCCGGCCGTCCTCGTCGGCGACGACCATGATGTGGTGGGCGACGTCCGCGACCGACAGCAACCCCTCGCGCAGCACCGGCAGCACATGCCGCAGCGCGCTGCTCTCCCGGCGCCGCTGCACCTCCTCGCGGGTCAGCAGCCCGGACCGGAAGTCATGGTCGGGATCGACCCCGCTGCGCAGCATCCGGCCCCAGGACTGCTCGATCACCGGTCGTGGCGCGACAGGCGCGCGCTGTCCGGAGAGCGTGGCGTTGCGCACCTCGTTCAGCACCCGCGCCGCGCGCACCGTGTCGACGGCGGCCAGCTGCGTCACGTCGTGCGGTGACAGCGCCACGAGTCCCTCCCCGGGGGTGCGTCGGTCGATTCCTGACTGTTCATCTCATAGTGACGTCCATCCTCGGCGGAGGGGCCCGCTCCGTCCACAGTGATTGACAAGTTGCAACCCCTTGCAACCCTGGTGGTCCGCGTTGGCCTGATTGAAACTTGAGCAACGCCGTCCCGAGCGGCGTTCGCGGCCTCGAACGGGCCAGTGCGGGGGTGGTGCCGTGTCGGCGCAGCACCACCCCCGTCATCTGTTGCGTCGGCGGCCGCGGGTTCGTCGTGGCTGCTCGCGCCCACGCGGCGGAGCCGCACATCGATACAGCCCCGCGCCCCTGAGGTCTCAGGCCTGCGGCCTGGACCTGTCCACTACCGCCCCCAGGTTCAAGGTTGACGGAAGTGTGCCGAACGTTGCGCCGCCGTCCTCGCCCAGCCGGGACGCACAGAAGGCGTCTGCCACCTCCGGTGGCGCGAAACGTACTAGCAGCGCTCCCTGCAGTACCCGCGCCAGGCGCTCCGTCACGCGCCTTGCCCGGCCCTCCACCCCCTCCAAATCGGCCAGTTCGGTCAGCAGGTCCTTGATCGCGGCGTCCAGGCGGTGGTCGGCGCCGCGGGCTCGGCCGATTTCCTGGAGGTAGGCGTCGAGGGCGTCCGGTTCTCGGCGCAGTGCCCGAAGGACGTCCAGGGCCTGGACGTTGCCCGCGCCCTCCCAGATGGAGTTGAGGGGTGACTCCCGTACCAGGCGGGGCATTCCGGACTCCTCGACGTAGCCGTTGCCGCCCAGGCACTCGGCCGCCTCGACCGTCACCGGTGCACAGCGTTTGGTCACCCAGTACTTGGCGGCGGGCACCGCGATCCGCAGCAGCGCCTTCTCCTGCTCGCCGCCGTCGTCGTAGGCCGCCGCGAGCCGCAGTGCGAGGGTGGTCGCGGCCTCGGACTCCAGGGCGAGGTCGGCCAGGACGTTGCGCATCAGCGGCTTGTCGACGAGCCGGCCGCCGAAGGCCTCGCGGTGGTCGCAGTGGTGGATCGCCTGGACGACGGCCTGCCGCATCAGTCCCGCCGAGCCCAGCACACAGTCGAGGCGGGTGGCCGCCACCATCTCGATGATGGTCCGCACCCCGCGCCCCTCCTCACCGACCCGGCGCGCCCAGGTCCCCGCGAACTCGACCTCCGCGGAGGCGTTGGACCGGTTGCCCAGCTTGTCCTTGAGCCGCTGGAGGTGGAACGGGTTGCGGGTGCCGTCCTCCAGGACCCGGGGGACCAGGAAGCAGGTCAGACCGCCCGGAGCCCGGGCGAGGGCCAGGAAGCCGTCCGACATCGGCGCCGAGCAGAACCACTTGTGCCCGGTCAGCTCGTAGGACTCCCCGTCGGGCAGCGGACGCGCGGCCGTCGTGTTCGCGCGTACGTCGCTGCCGCCCTGCTTCTCCGTCATGGCCATCCCGAACAGCGCCCCGGCCTTCTGGCGGGCCGGCCGCAGCTCCCGCTCGTAGATCATGGAGGTCAGCCGGGGCTCCCACTCGGCGGCCAGGTCCGGGTCGGTGCGCAGCGCGGGCACGGCGGCGTGGGTCATCGACAGCGGACAGCCGTTGCCGGCCTCGACCTGCGTCCACACCAGGAACCCGGCGGCCCGCCGCACCTGCCCGCCCGGGCGGTTCCAGGCCGCGGTCAGCCCCGCCGCCACGCCCTTGCCGAGCAGCCGGTGCCAGGCCGGATGGAACTCGACCTCGTCGACGCGGTTGCCGTAGCGGTCGTGGGTGCGCAGCCGCGGCGGGTTCTCATTGGCCTCCACCGCCCACTGCTGCAGCTGCGCCGAACCGGCCGAGCGCCCCAGCGCCGACAGGTCGCCGCGCGCCTCGTCGAGCAGGGCGGGGTCGAGGTGCCGTTCGACCGCGGAGGTCAGCGCCCGGTCGGCGGTGTAGACGTCGTACCCGACCAGGGGCGGGGGCTGGTTCGTCACGGTGTGGGTGGTGCCGTCCATGGGTGTGAACCTACCTCTCCGTATCGGGGCGGTCACCACACCGACGCGGCGGCCCCCGGGGCGGCACGGGAGCGGGCCTGACGGCGGATACCGTTAGGTCGTGCAGCCAGCAAGTGAACCCCCCCAGAGGCCCTCCGGCCGTCTCCACCGGGCGCGTGCCCTCTACCGGAACGTCTCGAAGCGCAGGACCGCCTGGCTGTTGCTCAAGGACACGGTCAACTCGTGCATCGAGTACCGGATCCTGGGGCTCGCGGCGGAGGCGGCCTTCTTCACGCTGCTCTCCGTCCCGCCGCTGCTGCTGAGCATGATCGGACTGCTCGGTTACGTCGACGACTGGACCGGCACCGACACCATCAGCAGCCTGGAGGCGAACCTCCTGGAGGCCTCGCGCACGGTCCTGTCGGACAAGGGCGTCCGCCAGATCGCCCAGCCGATCCTGGACGACGTGATGAAGGGCGGCCGCCCCGACGTCATCTCCATCGGCTTCCTGTTCGCCCTGTGGTCGGGCTCCCGCGCCGTGAACGTCTTCATCGACACCATCACCGTCATGTACGGCCTCGACGGCGTCCGCGGCATCGTGAAGACGCGGCTGGTCGCCTTCGTGCTCTTCCTGGTGGCCCTGGTGATCGGCTCGATCGCGCTGCCGCTGATGGTGGCCGGGCCGGACGCCGTACTGAACGTGCTGCCGTGGTCGGAGACGCTGGTCCAGGTTCTGTACTGGCCGGTGGTCATCCTGCTGTCCATCGCCTTCCTCACGACGCTGTACCACGTCTCCGTACCCGTCCGCTCCCCGTGGATCGAGGACGTCCCCGGCGCCCTGGTGGCCCTCGGCATGTGGGTCCTCGGCAGCTTCCTGCTGCGGATCTACCTCACCAACACGGTGGAGGGCGCCACGATCTACGGTTCCCTCGCCGCCGCCGTCGCCGTGCTGCTGTGGATCGGTGTGTCCGCGTTCGCGGTGCTCGTCGGGGCCGCGGTCAACGCCGCGATCGACCGGGTCTGGCCGGCCGCCGCGACGGCCGCGGCCCGTGCCGCCAACGAGCGGCTGCGCGAGGCCCAGGTCGCCGAGTACGTGGCCCGCGCCGCCGCCCACCGCGAGGCCGTCCATGACGACCCGGAGGACCCCGACATGCCCTCGGAGTTCCCGGAACGCTGGTCCCGCTTCCTGCCCCCGGACGACGTCTCGTCCCGCCTGCGCACCCATGTGAAGAGCACGCACACCCACCCGCCGCACAAGCCGGACGATTCCTGACCGGCGCGCTCACGCCTTCCAGGCACCGGCCGCCGCGGCCTCGCCGGCGAAGTCCGCGAAGTCGCGGGGGCCGCGCCCCAGGACCTGGTGGACGCCGTCGGTGAGACGGGCGTTGCGGCCGTCCAGGAGCGTCTCGAAGAGCTCCACCAGGAAGTCCGCCTCCTCCCGCGGGACCCCGAAGCCGATCAGATGCTCCCCGTACGCCCGCACCGGCACCGGGATGTACGTCAGCTCGGTGCCGGTGGCCGCGGAGACCTCCGCGACGGCCCGCCGGAAGGACAGCAGACGGGGACCGGTGAGCTCCAGGGTCTGCCCCACGTACCTGTCCCCGGACGTCAGCACGGTCGCCACCACGTCCGCGATGTCCCGTACGTCGATGAACGGCTCCTCGACCTCGCCCGCCGGGAAGACCAGCTCCCCGCCCTCGCGCAGCCCGTCCGCCAGCGGGCCCTCGCTGAAGTTCTGGGCGAACCACGCGGCCCGTACGATCGTCCAGTCCGCGCCCGACGCCTTCAGCGCCTCCTCGGTCGGCAGCGCCTGGTCCTCGCCGCGCGCCGACAGCAGCACCAGCCGCCGTACGCCGAGCCCGACCGCCTCCCGGGCCAGCGCCCCGACGCCCTCGGCCGCGGCCGGGGAGCCGACGTCGGTCGGGTACATCAGGTACGCGGCGTCGGCGCCGCGAAGGGTGTCCGCCCAGGTCGTCGGGTCCTCCCAGTCGAAGCCCCGGGACCGGGTCGCCTCCCGCACCTGTGAGCCGGCCGCCCGCACGGCCTGTGCCACCCGGCTTCCGGTACGGCCCGAGGCGCCGGTCACCATCACTGTCGTGTTCCGCGTGTTCGTCGTCATGTGACCAGTCAACGGCCGCGGGCTCCGACAACCCATCGCTGAACGGCTCATTCCCATGCGCGCGCGTCTACGCTGGCGCCATGGATGCCCTTGCCGGCCTTCTGGAGGGCCCACGCGCGCGTGGCGCCTTCATGATCCGCGCCTGCTTCGACCCGCCCTGGGCCGTGCGTATCGAGGACCGCGCCCCGCTGACCGTGATGCTGATGGTCCGCGGCGAGGCGTTGATCATGCCGGACACGGGGGAGCGGGTGCTGCTGCGCCCCGGTGATCTCGCGATCGCCCGCGGCCCCGACCCGTACACCTGCGCCGACGACCCGGACACGCCCCCGCAGGCGCTGATCCTGCCGGGCGGCGAGTGCCGTTATCCCGACGGCCGCTCGCTCAACGGCGTGATGGACCTCGGCGTGCGGACGTGGGGCGACCGGCTCGACGGCTCGGCCGTGATGCTGATCGGCACCTATCTGTGGCAGGGGGAGGTCAGCGGGCGGCTGCTGGACGCGTTGCCGCCGCTGCTGACGCTCACGGCCGAGGTGTGGGACTGCCCGCTCACGCCGTACCTGATGGAGGAGATCGTCCGCGACGAACCGGGCCAGGAGGTGGTCCTGGACCGGCTGCTGGATCTCCTGGTCATCGCGGCGCTGCGGGCCTGGTTCTCCCGGCCCGAGGCGGCGGCGCCCGCCTGGTACCGGGCGCTGGCGGATCCTGTGGTGGGGCGGGTACTGCGCCTCGTGCAGGACGATCCGGCGCATCCCTGGACGGTGGCGTCACTGGCGGCGAAGGCGGGGGTGTCCAGGGCCGCGCTCGCCCGGCGGTTCACCGAACTCGTGGGGGAGCCGCCGATGACGTATCTCACCGGCTGGCGCCTGGCCCTCGCCGCGGACGCGCTGCGGGACACCGAGGACACCCTCGACGCGATCGCCCGGCGGGTGGGGTACGGCAGCGCGTTCGCGCTGTCCAGCGCCTTCAAGAGGGTCTACGGGGTGAGTCCGCAGGAGCATCGAAGCCGTGTATAGCGAACGGCCGTCCCGGCTTTCGGGTGCCGTCGTATGGGCGAACACGGCGTCCGGCGGCGGGCTCGTCCTCCCCGACGGCTGCATGGACCTGCTCTGGCACGAAGGGCGGCTGATCGTCGCCGGTGCCGATACCCGGGCCTACGCCACCGACGCCGAGGAAGGCACCTGGTACGGCGTGCGCTTCTACCCCGGCTCCGCGCCCGCGTTCCTGGGCGTGCCCGCACACGAACTGCGTGACCGGCGCGTCGACCTCGCCGAACTGTGGCCGGCCTCGGAGGTACGGCGGCTGTCCCGCCGCGTCGAGGGCGCGGCCGATCTCCCGGCCGCCCTGGAGGAGGTCGTGCTGGAGCGCGCCGAGGCGCCCGACCCCTTGCTGCGACGGCTGGTGGGCGCCCTGGACGCGGGCCGGGCCGTCGGCGCCACCGCCGATGAACTCGGGCTCGGGACCCGGCAGTTGCACCGGCGGGCACTGGACGCGTTCGGGTACGGGCCCAAGACGCTGGCCCGGGTGCTGCGCTTCCGGCGCGCGCTCGGCCTGGCCCGCGCCGGGGTGCCGTTCGCTCAGGCGGCGGCCGGCGCCGGGTTCGCCGACCAGGCCCATCTGGCGCGGGACGTCAAGGAGTTGGCCGGGGTGCCGCTGGGCGAGCTACTCGGACGCGGGTAGCGGCGCGAACAGGTCGACGCCGTTGCCGTCCGGGTCGTGCAGGACCGCGTACCGCTGGCCCCAGAAGGCGTCCCAGGGCTTGAGCTCACCGTGGTAGCCGGCGCCGACCAGCTCCTCGTACACCGTGTCGACCTCGCCCGGATTGTCGCAGAGCAGGGCCAGCGAGTGCCGGGCGCCGGAGGGCGGTTGCCATCCGGGGTGGATGGAGCGGGCCATTTCCTCGGTGTCGAGCATCAGCCGCAGTCCGCCGGGCAGCCCGGCCTCCGCGTGCGGCTCGTTCTCCGCGCCTTCGGGGAAGGCGAAACCGAGGCGGCGGTAGAAGGTGACAGCGGCGGCCATGTCGGAGACGACCAGTCCGAAGGCATCGAATCGTGGAGTCATACGGCCACCGTAGGCAGCCGTCGAGCGGCCGGTCTTGAAGGAAACGGACATGATCCGGGGATCAGCCGAAGGTCACCGGCCCCTTCGGGGTGTCCAGCGTGAACGAGATCGACCTCGTTCACCGGCTCCCGGTCCAGCCGGGTCACCGCGGCCAGCAGTTCTCGGCGTACGGACGGATCGTCGGTGCCGTCCTTCTCCGTGAACCACAGATGGGAGTTGAGGCCGTCCCGGGCCACCTGCGGCATGGGGTCCACCACCGGCTTCAGCAGCCGCCACCGTGGCCCCGCCGCCGGGTCCAGCACGGCCACCCCGGACACCGGTCCCCGCAGGGCGAGATGGGGACAGCGCATCGAGGCGTCCACCGCGTCGGCCTCCCGCACCCAGGCGGTGGGGTCGGCGCGGCGGATCAACTCCTCCTGGAGCGCGTCGGTCCGCTGCCGCCAGTCATCGGTCATGCACGCATTGTCGTGGGCGCCCGCCGAACGAGAGGCCCGAACCAACCCAACCACCGGGCTTGTCGACGCGCAGGCCCTAGGCTCGTCGGCCATGGACCCACGACTCCTCGTTCACACCCGCACCACCGACTACCGGCACGACTCCATCCCGGCCGCCGTCGCCGCGCTGCGCACCCTCGGGGACTTCGCGATCGACCACACCGAGGACCCTGCCGCGCTCGCCGGGTCCTTGGAGCCGTACGCCGCCGTCGTCTTCCTCTCCACCAGCGGCGAGGTGCTGACCGCGGCCGGACGGGAGCGGCTGGCCGCGTATGTCGAGACGGGCGGCGGGTTCGTCGGGGTGCACGCGGCGGCCTGCACCGAGTACACGTGGCCCTACTACGGCGAACTGCTGGGCGCCCGCTTCGCCCGCCACCCCCGCTTCCAGCCGGGCCGCGCCCTGGTCGAGGACCACGACCACCCGGCGACCCGCCATCTGCCGCCCGTGTGGGACTTCACCGACGAGTGGTACGACTTCGACACCAACCCCCGGGACACGGCACGGGTGTTGCTGACCGCCGACGAGACGTCGTACGAAGGCGGTGGCATGGGCGCCGACCACCCGCTCGCCTGGTGCCGCGAACAGGGCGCCGGACGCGTCTTCTACACCGCCCTCGGCCATGCGGCTCAGGCCTACGACGACCCCGGCTTCCGCGCCCACCTGCGGGGCGGCCTCACCTGGGCGGCGCGAGCCTGAGCATCATCCCGCGCCAGGTCCACCCCGCGCCGAGGGCCACCTCCCGCAAGGGGTCCCTGACCTCCCGGGAGTCGAAGCGGAACGTCTCGACCTTCTGCCGCCGTCCGTCGGCCCCCTGCTCGTACGCCCACTGCCGCTCCACCCAGTTCACCTGCCCGACGGAGTGCTGGCGTGACACCACCCAACGCGGCGGGTTCCCGGCCCGCTTCACCTCCCACTGCTCGTCGACGCTGCGCACCTCGTGCCGCTCCGGGACCAGCAGCATCCGTGTCTTCACGGTCCGTTCCAGCCGACGGGAGGCGGATGGCGGGATCCGCCACTCCGCCACCAGGTCGGCCTTCTCCGCGGCCAGCGCGTTGCGTATGCGGTACGGCGCGTCCGGGCCGTTGAGCGCGAGCAGCGCGGTCCGGACGTCCGGCGCCGACAGCGGTACGACCCCGTCCTCGGGGTAGCGGGTGCCGGTCAGCTTGTCGATGAGGCCCATCGGGTCAACCTATGAACGGCTCACAGGACATGACAAACTTGGCGCCGCCGTGCTCGCCCGCTCCACCAGCCGTGTCGACAGTTCCGTGCGCGTGCTCTCCGGCCGGTCCCCGGCCATCATCCGCACCAGCAGCCGCAGGGCCGTCGCCGCCATCTCGGACAGCGGCTGGCGGACCGTGGTGAGCGGCGGGGTGATCCACCGGGACTCCGGCAGATCGTCGAAGCCCACCACGCTGATGCTGTCCGGGACGCTCAACTGCCGTTCGGCCAGCGCGGTGTAGACGCCGCGCGCCATCGGGTCCGAGCAGACGAAGAACGCCGTCGGCGGCTCGGGCAGATCCAGCAGCTCCAGCGTGCGGCGGCGGGCCAGGCTGTCGTCCGAACCCGCGTACCGGACGTACTCGGGCCGGTGCCGCACCCCCGCCGAGGCGAGGGCCGAGCGGTAGCCGGCGATCCTGGCGTCGCCGGCCATCGTGCGCTGGTGCCCCGCGACCACGGCGATCCGCTCATGCCCCAGGGCCAGCAGATGCTCGGTCGCCGTGACCCCGCCCTGCCAGTTCGCCGCGCCCACCGACACCACGCCCGGCGGCGGTTCGAGCACCGGGTCGATCATCACGAACGGAATGCGGTGCTGCTCCAGCCAGCCGTACTGGACGGTGGTCAGCTCGGTCAGGTTGAACAGCACCCCGGCGGAGCCGCGCGCCGTGAGCTTGTCCAGCCAGCCGCGCTCCGGACGGCCGCCGCCCGCCCGGGGCAGCCCGGACGAGACGACCACCTCCAGACCGGCGTCGTGCGCCGCCGCCTCCACCCCGTGCAGGACCGCGCCGGACCACGAGGTGTCCAGCGAGTGCACCACCAGATCGATGAACCCGGGTGTTCTGACCCCGTCGAAGCGGGGTCTGCGGACGTAGCCGAGCCGGTCCAGCGCCTCGGTGACCCGCCGCCGCGTCTCGGGCGCGACGTCCTCGCGGCCGTTGACGACCTTGGAGGCGGTGGGCACGGAGACCCCCGCCTCACGGGCGACGACCGCCAGGGTCGGCCCGGCCGCCACGTGCGCACTCCCCGTACGGACCATCGGGAACCACCTCTCCGGCCCGCCCGAGGGCCATCGAAAGTTTGGACCAGCGCGATAGTAAGCGCTTCCTACCCTAGGTTCGCCGCAAGTTGTCGGGAAGAGGCCGGAGTTCGCAGGACCCACGAGCTCCGGCTTTCGAGACCTTGAACGGGCTATCCGCAAGTGAGGCGGAACCCCGTGAAGCCGGCCGTGAATGCGGCGTCGACGAGGTCCACGGCGTGGATGCCGGCCATCGCCTCGGTGAACCGCAGCTTGGACCCGTGGTCGTCGGAGAGCCTGGAGATGTCCAGGGCGGGCCCGGCCGGTGTCCGGGCACCGTCGTGGACGTACCAGAACCGCGCCTCGGGGCCGTCGACCGTCACCCGAGAGTCAGCGGCCCCGCCGCGTCGACGTCGACCACGGCCGCCTGCCGGGTGCCGACCCGGAGGCGTCGGGACGTCGACCTCGACCGCCGGACGCGGACCCCCGTGCCGCATCCTCGGCCAGCCCTCCGTGTCCCAGGTCACCGGCTGGATCGCCGTCTCCCGCCCGAGCGTGCAGCGCGGGCCGTCCGGCGTCGCCACGGGCCGGGACGCCAGGTGGCTGAGCACCCAATCCCGTCCGGGGTTCGGACCAGCTCGCCATGACCTGCCTTCTGCAACGCCAGCGACGGATCGTCCCGGGAGGTCAGCAACGGCCGGTCGTCGACCTCGTACGGCTCGGTGAGCTCGCGGCTGCGTGCCACCAGCTGGGCTTCGGCACGTTGATGTACGCCAAGTAGCCCAGTGTTCACGCCCTGCACCGGAATACATCCGGGCGATGTGATGCTCTGATGTGAACGGTGCAGGAGCGTGGCGAAGGGCTGGTGGCCGGATGCCGACGGACTCGACGAACCCCGTGGTCAGCACCCTTTACGGGGCTGTACGCGGCAGATACGAGCAGGGAGTCGCCGTGTTCCGCGGCATCCCGTACGCGGCGCCCCCCTTCGGGCCCCGCCGGTTCCGGCCGCCGCTGCCGCCGGAGCCCTGGGACGGTGTGCGCGACGCCGGCGCCTTCGGGCCCACGGCGCCGAAACCGCCGTACTCCGAAGCCTTCGCCCAGTATCTGTCCGACCCGGTGGTGGCGGGGGACGACTGTCTGAACCTGAATGTGTGGACGCCCGAGCCCGGCCCGAGCGCCCGGCTGCCGGTCATGGTGTGGCTGCACGGTGGGGCTCTGACCCGGGGATCCTCAGGTGTGCCCGTGTACGACGGGCGGCACTTCGCCCGTGACGGAGTCGTCCTGGTGTCGGTCAATTACCGGCTGGGCGTCGAGGGGTACGGCCTGTTCCCGGACGCGCCCGCCAACCCCGGTCTGCGCGACCAGCTCGCCGCCCTGGAGTGGGTGCACGCCTCGATCGCCGCCTTCGGTGGTGACCCCGACCGGATCACCCTGTCCGGGCAGTCCGCCGGAGCCATCAGCGCCGGGGCCCTGCTGGCCGCCCCGCAGGCCCAGGGCCTGGTGCGGCGGGCGATTCTGCAGAGCGGGCCGCCGGAGGCCTCCGAGCGGGACAAGGTACGCAAGATGGTGCGCCGTATGGCCACCCGGCTGAAGATCCCCGCCACCGCAGCGGCCTTCGCCGAGGTCGACCGTGAGCTGCTGCTGCGCACCCAGGGCGAGGTCGGAAAGCTCAGCAGCCCGGTGCTCGGCGGGCCCGCCTTCGGGATCGTCGTCGACGGCGATCTCGTGCCGCGCGATCCCCTGGAAGCGCTGGTCGAGGGCGAGGCGGCGCGGGGCGTCGAGCTGATGACGGGCTGGACCCGTGAGGAATACCGGCTGTGGCTGGTGCCCGGCGGTCTGGTGGAGCGCGTCGACCGGCTCGGCCCTGTCGCACTGGCCGGTGCCATGGCCCGCTGCCGCTGCGGCGCCGAGGTGCCCCGCGGCTATCGCACCCTGCACCCCGAGGCCGGCACCGCCGAGATCGTCGGCCAGATGGTCACCGACCACCTGCTGCGGATCCCGCTGCACCAGCTGGCCGACGCCCGCCCGGACACCTCGTACGTGTACGAGTTCGCCTGGCCGTCCAACCGGCCGGGCCTCGGCGCCTGCCACGCCCTGGAGCTCGGATTCGTGTTCGACACCGGCGATGCCCCCGAGTCCGCGAAACTCGCGGGTGAGGGGGCTCCGGCCGAGCTCTCCGAGGCCATGCACCGCGCCTGGGTGCGGTTCGCCGAGGACGGGAACCCCGGCTGGCAGCACTGGGACGACACGCACCCGGTGCGGATCTTCGGCGACGGCGAGCCGCACACCGCGTACGGCCCCCGGGACCGCGAGCTGGCCCTGTGGACCGCCGACGTCACTCCCGAGGTACCCACACCCGCATCGCCCCCGGCCGACGGTTCGCCCATACGTGGTACGGAACTGCGGTCAGTCGTACGACGCCTTCGGCTCCCCGGCGCCGTCCGGCGGCAGTGACCACGCTCACCCCGCCCAGCAGCCCGGGCTCGTGCCGGACCGACAGCGCGGCGCCGTCGGGCAGGGTGAGCTCGTCGAAGGGCACGCCCGGCTCCTGGTCCACGCTCTCCAGACAGTGGACCAGCGGGCCGCGCTCGATCGCCAGGCAGCCCCGAACGGCGTCCACGCGCGGGTCGGGGCCGGTCAGGCGGGGGCCGAGGTCCAGGTCGACGGTGAACGTGTCCCCGGGCCTCCAGCGGCGGCGCAGCCGCAGCCAGCCCGGGTCATCCCCGGTGGGCGCGTCGCTGTTCGGCGCCGATGCCGTGAAGCCGGTGCACCAGGACGGGATCCGCACGGACAGCGTCCAGTCCCGGTCCGGCGCCTCCTCCACCGTGATCTCGATCCGCCCGTGCCAGGGGTACTCGGTCGCCACCCGGACCCGGCCGCCGGCCGCCTCGTACACGCCGGTCGCGTACTGGTGCAGTTGCAGCCCTTCCGCGTCGCCGCTCACCAGGTAGTGGGGGAGCGAGGCCAGCAGGCGCATCACGTTCGGCGGGCAGCAGGCGCAGCGGAACCACGGGGTGCGGCGAGCGGCCTTGTCGGCCTCGTTCGCCCCCTCGTACTCCTCGCGCACCTGGAGCGGGTTGACATACAGCCAGCTGTCCCCGTCCAGGCCCACGCCGGACAGGAAGCCGTTGTAGAGGGTGCGCTCGATGAGGTCGGAGTACTTCGCCTCGCCGGTCAGCAGGGCCATCCGCCAGGACCACTGGATCGAGGCGATGGCCGCGCAGGTCTCGGCATACGCCCGGTCCGGCGGCAGTTCGTAGGGCTCCCCGAAGGCCTCGCCCTCGTGGCGTGCCCCGACTCCACCCGTGAGATACGTCTTGGTGGCCACCATGTGGTCCCACAGCCGTTCGGCGGTCGCGCGCAGCTCCGGGTCACCGGTCTCGGCGGCCAGATCCGTGACGCCCGCCAGCAGATACAGCTGCCGGACGGCGTGCCCGGCGACCGACGCCGCCTCGCGCACCGGCGTGTGGTCCTGCCAATAGGCCCGGCCCAGATGGGGGTTGAGGTCGGCGTCCAGCGCGCCGTGGCCGCGCCGGTCCACGAAGGCGGCGGCCAGCTCAAGCCAGCGGCGCTCACCGGTCTCCCGGTACAGCTCCACCAGCGCGGTCTCGATCTCGGGGTGCCCGCAGACGCCGTCCGCCCGCTGCGCGAGGACCTCGTGGATGTGGCGGGCGAACCGCTCGGCCACGTCGAGGAGTTGACGGTTGCCGGTGGTGCGGTGGAGGGCGATCGCCGCCTGGATCAGATGGCCCGCGCAGTACAGCTCATGGCCCCAGCCCAGCTCCCGCCAGCGCCGGTCCGGGCGGGCGACCTGGTAGTACGTCTGGAGGTAGCCGTCGGTGCCCTGGGCGGCGGCGAGCAGCGCGGTCAACTTCTCGATGTGCGGGGTCAGTCCGCTGTCCGCGGGCTCCTCCGCGAGCTGCCAGGCCGCCGCCTCCAGCCACTTGTGCACATCCGAGTCCTGGAAGGGGAAGTCCCCGGCGAACTCTCCCGAACCGGCCGCGGCGGCACGGAGGTTGGCGAAGTTCCCGGACTTCTCCAGCTGTTCCGGACCCCGCGAGATGCTCACCTCCGCGTTGGTCCGGCGGCGGCCGGCCCAGAAGCCGCCGGTGAGACGGGCTGCCGTGGCCGGGCGCAGGGCGGTGTGCGCGCGGTCGGTGAGTCGGATCGGGCCGCTGCGCATGCTGGACGCTCCAGGGAAAGCCTTGGCGGAGAAACCGCTTGCTGACCCCGCGAGCATAAGAAGGGGACGCGGTCCAGGACAAGATCCGTTCAGGACAGGAACGACGGTCCGGTGAGGTCCTCCAGCACGAACGCCAGCGTGGGCGTGCCCACCCCGGCGATCGCCTTGGCGCGCGCGTCGGCGACGTAGTCCAGCTCGTGCACCGCCCGCATCACCCGCGTACGGGTCGCCGAGCTCACCGGGTACACCCCGCCCAGCACCCGGGACACCGTCGACGCGGACACCCCCGCACGGACGGCCACGTCCCGGATGGTGCTGCGGCCCGCGTCCTCGCTCTTCCTCGTCACCGCCGCCCTGCCCCTCTCACCCGAAGGGAACCGCGGCAACGATGATGGCAACCGGTTCCCGGTGTGCGGAGGCTAGGGGGTGTTTTGAAAGTCCCGCACAGCACCCACGGCGCCCGGCACGCACCCTCGCCGCACCGGCCAAAGACCCAAGTACGTCCAGTACGAGGGCCTTCGTCCGGCACGCCGAGGGCACGCACCGAACACCGCGGGCACCGCACAGGACTTTCAAAACACCCCCTAGCAGTGCGGCCGGGCGGTCCAGGAACTCCGCAGCGCCCCCGAGATCCCCGAGATCGCCTTCGGCCCCACCCGGCAGCATCCCCCGATCAGCCGCGCCCCGGCCTCCCCCCATGTGCGCACCTGGGCCGGCGCGAAGCTGGACTGCCCGTGCCAGGCGCGCGCCTGGGCGTCCCAGGCCTCCCCGCTGTTCGGATACACCACCACCGGCTTGCCGGTGACGCGCGCCGCCGTCTCGATCGCCGCGTCCACATCCTCGGGCGCGCAGCAGTTCACGCCGACCGCGATCACCTCGTCCGCGTCGGCGGCGAGCGCGAACGCCTCCTGAAGCGGCTGGCCCGCGCGGGTGCGGTCGCCGGCCACGGAGTACGACAGCCAGGCCGGGACGCCGAGTCCGCGCACCGCCCGCAGCAGCGCCCGCGCCTCGTCGGCGTCCGGGACGGTCTCCAGGGCCAGGACATCGGGGCCCGCGGCGGCCAGGACCTCAATCCGGGGCCGGTGGAAGCGTTCGAGTTCGTCGACGCTCAGGCCGTAGCGGCCGCGGTACTCGGAGCCGTCGGCGAGCATCGCGCCGTAAGGGCCGGCCGACGCCGCCACCCACAGCGGCCGCTGCGCCTTCGCGCGCCGCGCGGCCTCCCGGGCCAGTTCCACGCTCAGTGCGAGCAGCTCGGCCGCCCGCTCCCGCCCGATCCCCCGCCCCGCGAACCCCTCGAACGTGGCCTGGTAGCTGGCGGTGATCGCCACGTCCGCGCCGGCCTCGAAGTAGGCGAGGTGCGCCTCGGTGATCGCCTCGGGTAGCTCGGCGAGCAGCCGGGCCGACCACAGCTCGTCGCTCAGATCGTGCCCGGCGGACTCCAGCTGGTTGGACATCCCGCCGTCGAGGACGACGGGACCGGCGGCCAGGGCCTGGGCGAGAGTGGTGTCGCTGGTCATGTCATGACGCTAGTCGAACAGCGGTCGAGCGGCCGATTGTGTCCAGTCCGTGGGCGGGGTGCCCATCATGTGGGATCACATCGCGGTGATCGCCTTGAGAGCCTCGCTGAGGACCCGGTCACCGGGCGGGCCGTGGTGCCAGCGGGCGGCGACATGACCGTCGGGCCGGACGAGCAGCGCTCCGTGCGGGCCGAGGCCGCAGAACTCGGTGTGTTCCTCGGGCAGGGTCTCGATGTGCAGCGGCCAGGGTCCGGTGGCGTGCCCTTCCCAGGCGGCGGGGTCGGGGGTGAGCAGGGTGAACCACTCGCCCAGGATGTCGAGCGTGGAGCGGTCCGGGGCCAGCCACAGGTGCGGCATACGGTGGCCGGGCCGTGTGGAGGGCACGTAGTCCGTGCCCGGCTCGGACGGCTCGTGCGGTGCGCTGCCGTCGGTGAGCACCGCGTCGGAGTCGTAGGCGATGCCGAGCACGAGACCGAGCTGCGCGAAGTACTCCTCCGACCACGGCAGTTCGATCTGCTCGTCGGCCGCCCCACCGGACTGGAGCTGCTCGCGGCGCCGGGCCTGCACCTGGAACATCAGCTCGGCGTTGGCCACCGCCTGCCGGAGCGTCCGGTGGGCGACGGGATGCCGTTCCTTCTCGTAGCTGTCGAGCAGGCTCGGCCCGGCCCAGCCCTGGAGGACGCCCGCCAGTTTCCAGCAGAGGTTGTGCGCGTCGGCGATCCCGGCGTTCATGCCCAGGCCGCCGACCACGGGCACCGCGTGCGCCGCGTCGCCGGCCAGCAGGATCCTGCCGTGCCGGAAGTGTTCGGCGACGAACGCCTTCATCACCCAGTGCTGCACCCGCCGTACGTCCACCGCCACCTCGGAGCCGGTGCCGAGGGTGTGGGCGATGAGGTCGGCCCAGTCGGTGCGCTCGGCGTCTTTCCCGGGGGTGGGGCCGAACCAGGCCCAGCCCCCTTCGGGGTAGAGCGGGATGATCGAGCCGTGGGCGGTCACATAGACCCCGGCGGGCTGACTCGCGCTCCAGCGGTCGAGGTCGGCGTCGAACACCACGGTGGTGACGTCGGCGATCGCCCCGGGGCCCACGGCCCCGATGCCCAGCAACTGCCGGACGGTGGAGTTCGCGCCGTCGGCGGCGAGCAGACACCGGGCGCGCACGTGGATGGTCGTACCGCGCTCGTGGTCGAGGAGCCGGGCCACGACTCCGTCGGCCTCCTCGGTCAGGTCGGTCAGCTCGACACCGAACCGCAGCGGACCGGACGCCGCGGCCAGCAGATGGGGTTCGAGCCGGTCCTGCGAGGTCACCACGCCGAGCGCCGGGCTCTCGGCCACCGGCGCGTGGACCCCGACCATCGCCGCCGACGCGAAGTCGGGGCCGGGCAGGGACTCCCGGAAGCGGATGCGGCCGTACTCCGGGGCGAACCCGGCCGCCGTGATCTTCTCGTCGATCGCGAGCCGGCGGAAGATCTCCATCGACCGCACGTTCACCAGCCGGGACCGCGGAAAGGGGGACAGTTGGCGGTACTTCTCGACCAGCAGGACCGACACCCCCCAGCGCTCCAGTAACGCCCGGGCGGTGAGCCCGACGGGCCCACCGCCGACGACCAACACCTCGACCTCGTCGTCCACGACGACGTTCTGATCCGTCATGAGATCAATCTTCCGCACCTGGCGCGCGCTGCCGCAATGGTCCGTTCCGGCCTACGCCGCGTGCCGGCCGCCCCGGCGCCGGCCCCCGCCGCCCCGCACGCGGCGGGTCGCCGGCACCATCATTGTCCCGTCCGACCCGTTGACCTCCTCAAGACGCGCCTTTACCTTTCAGCCGTTCGTAATCACAGATGACGTTCGTTATTTCGAACAGCTCCCCCTCTGAGAGGCAGGCCGCATGAGCCGCGATCACGATCTGCCCCAAGTCCCCAGCCGCAGACTGCTGCTGAAGGGCGCCGCAGCCGCCGGTGGCCTCACCGCGGTCCCCGGCCTCGCCCACGCCGCATCCCCGAAGGCAGCCCCGTACGTGAACCCGCTCGTCCCCCACCGCGCCGACCCGCACATCCACCGCCACTCCGACGGCACCTACTACTTCACCGCCACCGCCCCGGAGTACGACCGCATCATCCTGCGCCGCTCGCGCACCCTGGGCGGCCTGACCACCGCCGCCGAGTCCGTCATCTGGCGCAAGCACGCCACCGGGAACATGGGCGCCCACATCTGGGCGCCGGAGATCCACCGCATCGGCGGCAAGTGGTACATCTACTTCGCCGCCGCGCCCGCCGAAGATGTGTGGGCCATCCGTATCTGGGTGCTGGAGAACGCCAACGCCGACCCCTTCAAGGGAACTTGGGTGGAGCGCGGTCAGCTGAAGACGCAGTGGGAGACCTTCTCCCTGGACGCCACCACCTTCACCCACCGCGGCACCCGCTATCTCTCCTGGGCCCAGCACGAGCCCGGCATGGCCAACAACACCGCCCTGTGGCTGTCGAGGATGGCCGACCCCTGGACCCTGACGGGCCCTCAAGTGCGCCTGTCCACCCCCGAGTACGACTGGGAGTGCATCGGCTACAAGGTCAACGAGGGCCCCTCGGTCATCGCCCGCAACGGACGGCTTTTCATGACGTACTCGGCCAGCGCCACCGACGCCAACTACTGCATGGGCCTGCTCACCATCGCCGCGGACGCCGACCCGATGAACCCCGCGAACTGGACCAAGTCCCCGACCCCGGTCTTCACCAGCAACGACACCACCAAGCAGTACGGCCCCGGCCACAACAGCTTCACCGTCGCCGAGGACGGCCGTACCGACGTCCTCCTCTACCACGCCCGCCCGTACAAGGAGATCGTCGGCGACCCGCTGAACGACCCCAACCGGCACACCCGGATCCAGACCCTCGGCTGGCACCCGGACGGCACCCCGGACTTCGGCATCCCCGTGGCGGACACGGCCAAGGAGAGTGTGTGAGATGAGACGTGCGTACGCGGTCCTGCTCGCCCTCTGTCTGGCGCTCGCCGGAGCCCTGGCGACCGCGGGGCCCGCCCAGGCCGCACCGCAGACGATCACCAACGGCACCCGGTTCACCGACACTTCGGGGAATCCGGTGCAAGCCCACGGCGGCGGAGTCATCAAGGTCGGCGCGTACTACTACTGGTTCGGCGAGAACCGCAACGCCGACAACACCTTCCGGTATGTCTCCGCCTACCGTTCCACGGACCTGAAGAACTGGGAGTTCCGCAACCACGTCCTGACCGAGGCGAGCGACCCCGAACTCGCCACCGCCAACATCGAGCGGCCCAAGGTCATGTACAACGCGGCCACCGGCCAGTTCGTGATGTGGATGCACAAGGAGAACGGCACCGACTACAGCGAGGCCCGTGCGGCGGTCGCCGTCTCCGACACCGTGGACGGCGACTACACCTGGCAGGGCAGCTTCCGCCCGCTCGGCCAGCACATGTCCCGGGACATCACGGTCTTCGTCGACACCGACGGCACCGGCTACATGGTCTCGGCCGCCCGGGAGAACTACGACCTGCACATCTACCGCCTGACCAGTGACTACACCGGCATCGCCGCGCTGGTCGCCAACCCCTGGCCCGGCGGCCACCGCGAGGCACCGGCGCTGTTCAAGCGTAACGGCGTCTACTTCATGCTCACTTCGGGCGCCACCGGCTGGAACCCCAACCAGCAGCAGTACGCCACCGCGACCTCTCTCGCCGGCCCCTGGACCGCCATGAAGAACATCGGCGACTCCACGACGTACGGCTCCCAGACCGCGTACGTCCTTCCCGTGCAGGGGAGTTCGGCCACCTCCTACCTCTACCTCGGCGACCGCTGGGGCAACTCGTTCGGCGGGACCGTCAACGACTCCCGCTATGTCTGGCTCCCGCTGACCTTCCCGAGCTCCACCACCATGTCCATGTCCTGGACTCCGGAGGTCACGATCGACACGGCGACCGGGACGGTCAGCGGCACGAGCGCCCCGTACAACACGCTGATCGCCCGCCACTCCGGCCGGTGCGCCGATGTGACCAGCCAGTCGCAGTGGCAGGGCGCCCAGCTCAAGCAGTACGACTGCAACGGCGGCGCCAACCAGAAGTACTGGTTCAAGTCCCTCGGCGGCGGCTCCTACCAGCTGATGGCCCGGCACAGCTCCCTGTGCGTGCAGGAGAACGCGAACACGGTGACGCAGGAGAACTGCAACGCCTCGGCGACGAGCCAGCAGTGGTCGCTGACCCCCGCCGGCTCCTACGTCAACGTCGTCTCCCGCGCGACCGGCGAGTGCCTGGACGTGAACGGCGCGTCCACCGCCAACTCCGCCGCGATCATCACGTACACCTGCAACGGAGGTACGAACCAGCAGTGGACGCGGGGCAGTTGACCGCCTCAGGCCAGCAGGTCGATCGCGTCGATCGAGGTGCCGGCACTGAGATAGGACGTCGTCCCCGAACCGCTCACCACATTGATCCTCAGCCTGTTGTAGGCGCCGGCGTCCGTCAGCCAGGCGGACGCCGGGACGCTGTAGGTGAAGGTGTGGTTGTTGCCGCGGTACGAGCCGTTGGTCAGCGACCGGGTGTTCGGCTGCGTGGGCGGGGAGGGGATGGCGGACGTCCAGGTGTCGTTGACGACGACCTGCGGGCGGCCGTTGGCGTAGGCCGTCGTCACACCGATGCGCAGGGTGTGCGCGGCGGCGGCCTGGGCGGCGGTGAGCTTGAAGTGCACGACGATCCCGCTGTTGACGTCCTTCCAGAGGTAGCAGGGGAAGGCGGACGTCTCGGTCCCGCTGCCGATCACCACGTTGCCGGTCCACGCGGCGGCGCGGACGTCCGACGGATGCGCGTACGTCATCAGATCGGCGTTCTTGAAGCCCCTGGGCGTGCCGTTCCAGTCGCCGATGCGCCAGATCGCGGCCGCGTTGGAGGGGTCGTTGGAGGAGGGGATCGCGATCGTGTTCAGGGTGGTCGTCGCGCCCGCAGTGACCGTCACCGAGCCGGTGTACACGGCGAGTTCGTCTTTGAAGACGGTGAGCGTGTACGTCCCCGGCAGCACGCCGGAGAGGGAGAAGTAACCGTCCGAGGCGCGCGCCGAACCCCAGTACTGCGCCGTGGGGTTGGCGAGGCCCACGGTGTAGGCGTACGCCGTGTTCCGCCCGCTGATCCCGACGCCGGCCACCCGGCCCCGGCCGCTCGCGCCGACGTAGCCGGACATACCGAGGGAGTCCGCCCAGGAGGTGGTGAGGGTTCCGGGGAAGAGGGCGGAGGAGGGCGCGCCGCCGTCCGTGAGCGCGATGACGTACGGGCCCTGGAGGCCGAAGCGCTCCGGCTCGGTCTGGTTCTGGCCGTAGTGCAGGATCTCGTACAGGCCGCCGCCGTCGGCGCTCTGGTGGCGCAGCAGCGAGCGGTAGAAGGGGCCGCCGGAGGCCTTCTCGTGGTTGCTGCGCACGATCCACAGGCCGACGCCGCCCGCCGACCAGCCGACGTGGGTGTAGTCCATCACCCGCAGCTTGGAGTAGTGCTTGGAGCGGGTCTGGCCGTCGGACTTCGCGAAGACGTCGGAGGACTCGATGGTGGTGGGGGCGTAGGTGTAGGAGTCGGGCTCGTCGTTGAGGAAGAGCCCCGCCTTGACGCGCAGGATGAAGCGGGTCGCGGAGACGGACGTGTCGGCCTTGTTGGTCCACACGTAGATGTTGTTCTCGCCGCTGCGGGCCGCGTAGTAGTGCCTGAGCGTGCCGTAGCTGACCGAGACCAGGATCGTCGGGCCGGACTGGCTGATCGTCACGGTGGAGCTGCCGAGGCCGGACTCGATGTGTGAGTTCTTGCCGCCGTAGCCCTGGTACTCCACGCCCCGGTAGACCAGCGAGGACAGGTCGCCGTTGGACTTGCTGACCTTGAAGACCAGGTTGGCGCCGGTGTCGATGACGTAGTTCGAGCCGTCGTCGCTCCAGCCGAAGGCGGCGGCGGAGGCGGTGCCGGTGAGGGCCGCGGTGCCTACGGCGGCCGCGGTGCCGAGGACGAAGGTGCGGCGGCCGACCGTGCCGGATTCGGACATGGGGGACCTCCTTCGGGAGGTGTGGGGGTTGCGGGTGTGACCGAGGTTGACAGTTGAATCGTTTTTGCGAAAGGGCTTTCGCGCGGCCGGTGTTGGGAATCTTATGAATTCGAGCCAAGGTCTAGAAAGCGCTTGTGGCTAGCGGTACGGTCCAGCGCCAGGCCTTGTTCACCGTGACGGAGGAGCCGCGAGTGAGACGTTCGAGCATCGCTGTACTGGCGGCGGTGACCCTGAGCACCGCGCTGAGCGCCGCGCCCGCGCAGGCGGGGGAGTCGGCGCCGGGCATGGCGAACTGCACCGCCACCGCCTGTCATTTCGACCTTCCGCCCGGCACGTACGACGTGAAGGTGCTGCTCGGCGGCTCCGTCGAGTCGAGTACCGCCATCACCGGCGAGACCCGGCGCGCCCTGCTCCCCGAGACCGCCGCCCCGGCCGGTGAGCGCGTCGCCCGCAGCTTCACCGTCAACGTCCGCACCCCCGAGGGCGAGCCCACCGGCGCCGCCGGAACCCCCGGCCTGGACCTGACCCTCGGCGGCTCGGCCCCCGCTCTGGCCGACATCCGCGTGTCCCCCGCCCGGCACGCCCGCCAGATCTTCCTCGTCGGTGACTCCACGGTCTGCGACCAGCCCGGCGACCCCTACTACGGCTGGGGCCAGCAGCTCCCGCAGTACCTCCGCAAGGGCGTCTCGGTCGCCAACTACGCCGATTCCGGCGAGAGTACGGTCACCTATCTGGGGAACCCGCAGCTGTGGGCCACCGTCCAGCCGCAGATCCGCCGCGGCGACCTCGTCCTGATCCAGCTCGCGCACAACGACAAGACGACCGACGAGGCGACGTACCGCGCCAACCTGGAGACCCTGGTGGCGGGCGTGCGGGAGCAGGGCGGCGAACCCGTGCTCGTCACCCCCATCGTGCGGCGCTGGTTCAACTCCGACGGCACCCTCGACAACGGCACCGCGCTGCTGGTGAACGGCCTGGGCGTGGACCATCCGGCGGTCATCCGTTCGGTCGCCGCGGCCGAGGGCGTGCCGCTGATCGACCTCACGGCGAAGAGCAAGGCGCTGGTCGAGTCGCTCGGCGTCGAGGGCTCCAAGTCCCTGTACCTGTACAACGAGAAGCGCGACAACACCCACACCTCGGTGCGCGGCGCCACGGCGTACGCGGAACTGGTCCGTGACGAACTACGGGCCCAGGGTCTGGTGCCCGAGGGCCTGGTGAGGGTGGGATGAGTCCCTGGGGCGTCCCGACCGGAACCGGGGCGCCCCAGGTCTGTGTCACGAAGCCGTCTGGAGAAACGATGCAGCTGCCTCCCGAGGACCGCACCCTCAGCCCCCGCACCGGCTACACCCGCGCCCACTGGGAGGCGGCCGCCGACGCCCTGCTGGCCGCGGTGGAGCCGTACACGACCGAGGACCGCGCCCTCTGCCACCTCCCCGGCGACCGGGAGAGCTGGTCCGGCCGTCTCTCCGACGGCCTGGAGGGCTACGCCCGCACGCTCCTGCTGGCGGCCTTCCGCCGGGACGAAACGGCCCTGGAGCGCTACGCCGAAGGACTGGCGGCCGGCGTCTCGGGGGCCTGGCCCCGCGTCGAGCACCGCAGCCAGCCCCTGGTGGAGGCGGCGTCCATCGCGCTCGCCCTGCGCCTGACCCGACCGCTGCTGTGGGACCGCCTGTCCGACGGCGTGCAACAGCGGGCGGCGGCCTGGCTGGGCGACGCGCTGAGCGCCGAACCCTGGCCGTGCAACTGGGAGTTGTTCCCTGTGACGGTGGGCGGCTTCCTGGGCTCGATCGGCCATGAGCCGGAGGCGTCGGCCAAGGCGATCGACCGAGGCCTCTCGCGCATCGAGCAGTGGTACGTGGGGCACGGCTGGTACACCGACGGCGACGGCCGCAAGTTCGACTACTACAACGGCTGGGCGATGCACCTGTACCCGGTGCTGCACGCGTGGCTGGCGGACGACGCCGAGCTGCTGTCCCTGTACGGAGGCAGGCTGGCCCGCCACCTGGAGGACTACGCCCACCTGTTCGCCGCCGACGGCGCCCCCCTGCACCAGGGCCGCTCCCTGACGTACCGCTTCGCGACGACGGCTCCCCTGTGGCTCGGTGCCCTGACGGGCCACACCCCCCTGCCGCCGGGCGAGACCCGCCGCCTCGCCTCGGGCGCCCTGCGCTACTTCCTGGACCGGGGCGCGGTGGACGAACGGGGCTTGCTCACCCTGGGCTGGCACGGCCCGAACCCCGCCCTGCTGCAGAACTATTCGGGCCCGGCGTCCCCGTACTGGGCGAGCAAGGGCTTCGTGGGCCTGCTGCTGCCGGCGGACCACGAGGTGTGGACGGCGACGGAGGAACCGGGCCCGGCGGAACGCTCGGACGCCGCTCACCCGGTGTCCCCGCCCAACTGGCTCCTCCAGTCCACGCGTTCGGACGGCCTGGTCCGCCTCCACAACCACGGCAGCGAGGACGTCCGCTACGACCCGTACTACACGCGGCTCGCGTACTCGACATCGACGGAGCCGTCTCCGTCGTACGACAACTGCGTGTTCGTCGGGGAGGACCCGAGCCGCACGGGCATCGAGCCGCTGGGCGTGGGAGCCGACTGGGCGGCCTCGCGGCACACGGTGTCCTCGGGCGCGCGGGTGACGAGCGTGGTGCTCGTGCGCGGGGCGGTCGAGGTGCGGGTGCATCTGGTGGCGGGGACGGAGCCCGGGACGGCGGTGCGGGTGAGCGGATGGGCGGGGCGAGAGGGGGTACTGGCGGAACTGGTGCCGGCGTTCGGCCTGGACGAGGACCTCAGCGGGGTCACGGGGGACGGGCCCACGCTGTTCGCCGCTCTCGCCCGGCTCACGGCGGAACCGGATCCCGCGGTGCTGGCGGGGATGGCCGCGGTGAGTGTGGTGGAAGGCCAAGAGGTCGTCGTTCGTTGGGCGAGCGGTGGGCAGACGCGGGTGCGGGTGCGGGACGGTGAGCTGAACATGCTGTAGCGCCCGGACAGTTGCCCGGTTTCCATGGCCCCGCCACACAGGGCGACCGCGCCGCTACGGTCTTGACCGAAGGCTGCGGGGGGACGGGGTGGACTGCAGGTGGGCCGGAGATTCTTCGTGGCGCTGGGTATCGGGCGTTACTGCCACCTCCCGGCGGACGAACAGCTCCAGAAGGTGCCGTCCGATGTCCGGGCGACGCGTGACCTCTTCGAGGGCTTCGGGTACCGGTCGGTGCTGCCGGGGCTCGGCGAGTACGACGGCGCGGAGCAGATCCGGCAGAAACTGCGGCACTGGTCGGCCGACGCCCGGCTGACGCACGAGGACGTGGTGGTCGTCCTGCGCCGAAGCAAGCCCCGCCTACCGTCGTCGTATGACCCACGGCGCTCTCAGCACCCCCTTCGCCCGCCTCCACCGCCGCGACGAACCCCTGCTGCTGCGCAACGCCTGGGACCACGCCTCCGCCATGGCGCTCGCGGCGCAGGGGTTCCCGGCCGTCGGGACCACGAGTCGAGGGGTGGCCGCGGCCCTGGAGACGGCCGCCGATATCCGGGCCGGCCGGACACCTCGCGGTGAGACACCGATGTACGACCACATCCAGGGGCTGGTGGGCGGCAGCTGACGCGCGGAGTGTGTCTGCGAGTTGGTCGGCGAACTCCCTGGCCGTACGTCGTAGTGGTTCGTGGTCCGGTTCAGCCCTCGGTCCTCTCCTGTTTCGGCCAGTGCTCCAGCGCCACATGCAGCGCCTCGACCGCCCGGTCCCAGGAGCGGCGTACGTCCCTGGGCGCGCCGAAGGCGCCCGCGGACTCCAGGGCGCAGTAACCGTGGAAGGTGCTGCGCAGCAGGCGTACCGCATCGGTCAGGTCGGGTTCCTCCAGGCCGTAGGCGCGCAGCATGCCGTAGGTGATCTCGGCGGTGCGGCGCAGCGCGGGGGAGTCCGTCACCAGGGCCTGGTCCATGCGGATCTGGGTCGCCGCGTATCTGCCCGGGTGGTCCAGGGCGTACTCCCGGTACGCGTCCGCGAAGGCCGCCAGTGCGTCCTTGCCGGCCCGGCCCGCGACCGCCAGGGCGATCCGGTCGGTCATCTCCGCGCCCGCCAGCAGCGCGATCCGGGCCCTCAGGTCCTGGAGGTTCTTCACATGCGAGTACAGGCTCGCGTCCTTCACGCCGAAGTGCCGGGCCAGCGCCGAAAGACTGACGTTCTCGAAGCCGGATTCGTCGGCGAGGTCGGCGGCGGCCGCCGTGATGCGGTCGGCGGTGAGACCCGCTCGGGGCATGGGTGCCTCCATTCCTGTGGTTACTGGCCTACAACCTAGGGCCTCTAGGCCCGTACTTCGCAGGTCGCCGAAAAGGTTCTCCGCATCGGCCTCACGGCGTCCGATCTCGACCGGGCCGGACCGAGACGGCCATCGCTGCTGCGGTTCCGACCGGCGAGCGATCAGCTACGACCGCTTGGTCTTCACGATCGGGTGACCTGCGAAGTACGGGTCTAGGGAACGGGCCTTCATCGCATCAGCTGCGGCAGTCCGGTCAGTACGCCCCAGCCCGCCGCGCCGGCCGCCAGCAGGGCTGTGGGCCAGCCCGCACCGGCGGTGAGTGTCAGAGCGCCGACGACAGCGGCGGCGAGCAGGGCGAGGGTGAGGACGACCAGGGTGCGGACGTCGAAGAGGGGCATGCTGACTCCATCCCGTACGTCCCGGGGCGGTTGGCCCGAGGATCCGTACGGCCAGCCTCCGGCCCACGGGCCCTTCCGGCGGCGACGGCGAACGACTCCGAACGACCACGAACGATCGACGAGATCCCCGAACGTCCCTGCCTGGCTACGCTGATGACGGATCGTCGGAACCGCCGGGCCGGAGGAGACGTATGGCCACTCCACAGGGCACCCCCGAACCGCTTCTCCGCTTCTGCGGCAGTCTGCGGGAACTGAAGTTCGTCTCGGGCGCGCCCTCACTCGGCGACCTGAAACGGCGGATGCCCTCACGCCCGGCCGCCAGCACGCTCAGCCCCCTGCTGGCCGGGAAGATCCGGCGTGCCCCGCGCTGGGAACTCGTGCGCGAACTCGTCACCGCCTGCCAGGAACACGCGACAGCGGTCGGCATCGACCTCCCCGAGGACCTCGGCTCCGTGCCGGTCTGGCGCCGGCGCCACGACGAACTGGTCCGTGCCCTCGACGGTACGGCACCCCGCCAGTCGCCCGGCGAACTCGGCGAGCTGCTGCGCCTCACCGCGTCCGGACAGCCACCCCTCCTCGGCGAACTCACCGACGCCGACCTGGGGGTGGCCCCGCCGCTGCCCGGCGCGGACGCCGGATACATAGCCCGCGGAGACTTCGACGAGGAGATGCGCAGCATGCTCTCCCTGGAAGGCCCGCCCCACCCGTTCGTCCTCGCGTACGGGGAGGACCGGGCGGGCAAGACCCGGTCGGCCGTCGAGGCGCTGCGCGCGGAGTTCGCCGTCGGCACACCGGTGCTGATCCCGCACACGGCCGCCGCGGTGTCCCGGCTGCGCCCACACGCGGAGACGCTCGACCGCCTCCCGGCACCGGTCGTGCTCTGGCTGGGCGATCTGGCGGAAGCCGACCTGGAGCTGCTGACGCCGGAGTTGCTGGAGTGGCTCTCCGGATGGGCGGTGACCGCCGGAACCGTCTCCGCGCGCCGGTGCGGGGCGATCCTGGAGGCGACCGGACCCGAGGGCGCCGTTGCCCGGGCCGCGCTGAGCACCGCATGCCTGGTGCATCTGCCGCTCGAACTCGACGAGGCCGAACGCGCGGAGGCCGCCTGGCACTTCGAGGGCGGTGCCGTGCCGAGGAGCTTCGCCGAGGTGGCGGAAGCCTCGCAGCCCCGCGAGATGCTGTTGCGGCTCAACACCGCCCGGTCCGCCAACCCGGTCGGCGTGGCCGTGGTCCGTGCCGCCGTGGACTGTCAGCGGGCGGGCCTGGACCGGGGGCTGACACGCGACGAACTGCTCCGGCTGCTCCCGCCGTATCTGACCGCGCTCGGCGCTCGCATGGCCCCCGGGGACGGGTTCGAGCAAGGCCTGACCTGGGCCCGGGACCCGGTCGTGGGCGGCCGTGCCCTGCTGCAGCCCTCGGCATCCGAGACGGCCACGGACGGCTGGCAGGCCGCGCCGGAGCTGGTCCGCGAGGCTGACTCCGGGCCTGTGCCCGGCTTCCTCTGGCCGGAGCTGCTGGACCTGGCCACGCCCGAGGAGGCCTTGGACATCGGCTACCAGGCCGGGAAGCGAGACGCACCCGTGTACGCGGCCGCCGCCTTCACCAAGGCCATGGAGGACGAGGAGAACCGGCCGGTCGCCCTGCTGTGGCTCGGGAAGGCGAAGCGGCTGCTCGGTGCCAATACCGGCGCCAAGGACGCCTTCCGGCGGCTCATCGAGACCGGGGACGCCGAGCATCGGGCCCAGGCCGCCCTGGAACTCGGCGCGTTGCTGAAGGACGAAGGGGACATCGAGGGTGCCGAGGAGGCATGGTGGCTGGCGGCCGCGGACGGGGACGTGAAGCGCGTCGCACCACGGGCCCGCTACCAGCTGGCCACGATGCTGGTGACCGAACGCCCGCACCGGGAGGCGGACTTCGAGGCACTCTTCCGCGAGGTTGCCACCAGCGGACACACCGATCTCGCCCCGAGGTCGTGGACCCTGCTCGCGGGGCTGTACCAGGACCGCGGTGATCTGCCGGCTGCCCTGGAGGCCTGGGAGCGGGCCGCGGAGTGGGACCACGCGGAGGTGACGGAGCTGAGGGAGGCGATGGTCCCCGGTCTGCACCAGCGCATCGTGGAGCTTGCGGAGGTGCACCACGGCGGGCCCGCGCGCCGGACCGCCGGGGAACTGCTGGCGCAGGCCGACCGGCTCGTGGAGCTGGGGGACTGGACGGGGGCGCTGACCGCCTTCCGCGCCGCCGCGGACTGCGAGGATCCGGACCTGCGGGCCCGCGCGCTGCTCGGCGCGGCCCGGATCCTGCGGGGGCCGGGACACCTCGGTCAGGCATGTGAGGCCTGCGAGGCTGTCGCCGAGTGCGGTGTGCCCCACCACACGGCCAAGGCGCTGCTGGAACTCGGGGTGATGCGGGACGAGGAAGGAGACGTGCCGGGGGCGTACCGGGCATGGTCGAGGGCCGTGGAGACGGGTGCGGCCGAGGAGGCGGACATCGCCGCGCTCAACCTCGGCCTGCTGGAGGTGGGCCGCGGGCGCGACGACGCGGCGGAGCCGGCCTTCCGCCGAGCGGTGCGGTCACACAACCAGCGGATCCGGGCGAAGGCCGCACTGAACCTCGCCGTGCTGCACGAGGAGCACGGGGCCGAGGCCGACACGGTGGACGCCTGGTACCGCACGTCCATCGAGACCGAGGACCCGGAGTTCATGCCGCAGGCCGCGATCGCCCTGGGCGGGCGCCTGATCGGCCGGGGCCTGCGGGCCGAACCGAAGCGGCTGCTGGAGATGGCGATCGGGGCGGGCGACCCCGGCGAGAAGGCACGGGCGACCATGCTCCTGGGGGCGGTCCACGATCTGGACGACGACGTGGACCGCGCGGCGGCCCTCTACCGCCAGGCCATCGAGCTGAGGCACCCGGACCATTCCGTCGAGGCCCAGCTGTACCTCGGGAAGCTGTGCCTTCGCACCCATCGCGACGACGCGGCCCGCTGGCACCTGCGGGCGGCCCTGGACGCGGGGCACGCCGAGCACTCACCCGAGGCGGGGCTGCTGCTCGCGCAGATCCACCAGGGATACGGCGAGCTCGACGAGGCCGAACTGCTGCTGGCGCAGCTCGTGGAGACAGGCCATGAGGAGGTGGCCCCCGAGGCCGGGGAACTGCTCGGCGATGTACTGGCGGGCAGCGGCCGTACCGACGAGGCTCGGCGGGTGTGGGCCTGGGTGGCCGCACAGGGCCGGGAGCCGAACGCGGGAACCGCCCGCGCCCGGCTCGCGGAACCGGGCGACTGACGCGGCGGGGCTCAGGCCGCCCCCGGCTTCACCAGCCCCGTCTCGTACGCCGGTTGCGCACACCACCGCCTGCGCCCGGGCGCAGGCTTCGCGAAGATGCGCGCCCCATGCGACTTCACCGTCGCCTCGCTCAGGGTCAGATGCGCGGCCAGTTCCGTGTGGGACAGTCCGCCAGACCGTCGTGATCGCGCTGGTCACGCCGACGTCGACGGCGGCGACGGTGGTGGCCCTCGGCCTCGTCGACGCCGCCTCCGCCCCCTTCGACCGCGCATGGCGGACGCCGTCGACATCACGCTGCCCGCCTGCATGACGGACGTCTGGCAGGCCCCGGCGCCGGCCGGCCTCGCCCTCGCCGGGGTTGCCATCGCGGTCCTGGGTGCGCTCGTCCCGGCCCGGCGTGCGGCGAGGCTGACCGTCGCGGAGGTGCTGCGCAACGAGTGAGAGGGCCGAAGCCCTGCGTCAGCCGATCGGCGCGTACAGCACGCCCAGCTTGTCGATCTCGGTGCCGGACCGTCCCGTGAAGCCGACGATCTGCCAGCCCGACGGCGCCGTGAAGGTCTTCGTGTCGGAGGTCGCCGTCCCGGCTGACAGGCTCCGGCCCTTGTCCGTGGTGAAGGCCGCGGAGAAGATCCTGGTACGGCCGTCCTTCTGACCCTGTGTCAGCTTCGCCGAGGTGAGGTGCTCGCCGGCGGCCAGGGTCAGCGAGGTCGCGGTGCCGCCCGTGCCACCGTGGGTCAGGGCCGTACCGCCGTCGTGCGTGAGCGAGACGGCGTCCAGGCGGGAGGCGCCGCGCAGGGTCAGGGTGCGGGGGGAGACGGTGGCCGGCAGGTTGTCGGCGTCGTTGAAGGCCGTGCCGTGCGGGCCGCCGAAGAAGTCGCTCGCCTTGAGGGACGGGTTCAGGGTGTACGAGAAGCCGACCGAGTGCGGGAAGTGGTCGGAGAGGTGCTTGCCGTCACTGCGCAGGAAGGACGCCCACTCGGTGTTGTAGCGGGTGGCGTTCAGTGACAGGAGGTCGCTGCCCCGGTAGAGGACCTTGTCGACGACCTCGCAGTCGTTCGTCGGCGCCGCCGCGTCGCAGAGCAGGGCGTCACTGCCCTGCGCGGGCGCGGTGCCGCCCTTGACCAGGTCGACCCAGGGGTCCTTGAGACCGTTCTCCGACAGCAGCGTGCGGATGTTGTCGCCAGCGCGCGTGTAGCGGGTGTTGGTGTCGCCCATGACGATCACGGCGTTGCCGGCGGAGTTGGCCTGGATGAAGTCCGACAGCTGCTCGATGTTGGCGCGGCGGGCGGCGAGGGCGGCGTCGTCGGAGTCGGCGTTGGTGTGGACGTTGTACAGGTCCACGAAGACGCCTTCGGCGATCCGCACCCGGGCCAGCGAGAAGCCCTTCGGGGTGAGGCAGTTGGTGCCGGTGCAGTTGTTCCACTTCACCCGCTGGAAGTCCTCGAAGGCGTAGTCCGAGAGGGTGTTCAGGCCGTCGCCGATGGCCGCGCCGCCGCTGGTCGCGGTGCGGTACGGGTGGGTGTCGTTGGCGTACAGCGAGGCGTGGTAGTTGAAGTCCTCCTGCACGTTGACGATGTCGTACGCGCCGAGCCGCTGACCGATCAGCGGGGTGTTCGTCTCCGGGTCGCTGTCGCCGAGGCCGAGGGGCAGGCCGGCGATGTTGTAGGTCAGTACGTCGAAGGAGCCGGAGGTGGCGGCCGTGGCGGGGGCGGCGCCGGTGGTGGCGAGGCCGGTGAGGGCCAGCGCGGCGGCCGCGAGGGTGCCGAGGACTCGTCTCATGGTGGGGGTGTCTCCGTCGGGTGGGGGGAGAGGCCGAAAGGCGAACGAAGCTCAGGTTCGGTGGCAACTAGTGTGACGCGCAAGGCCGGTTGAGGAAACGGCGAGGGACGTGGCGTTCCGCCGTGTGGGAGGCACCGGCCGTCCACGCATCGCTTGTTCAACGTTCATGTTTCGCCTCGATCCTCCCCACGCGGCGTGGCCGCGCCGCGGACGGCAGCCGCGGGAAGGAAGCGGCAACCGGGAGCATGGGACGCGGGCATCACCGCCATCACCGCGGACGCGATCACGACCACACGGAGGCGACGGCGCTGCCCGCCGCCTTCGACATCACCGTCCCCGACGAGGCGCTCACCCCCGAGCAGTCGCGCCGCTCCCTGATGCGCCGTGCGGGTCTGCTCGGCGCGGAACTCGTCACGACATGACGCCGCACCCCGTAGGACGAGCGAGGGGACGCCGGCCGGACCGGACCGGCGTCCCCGTCCGCTCAATGAGCCTGAGAGAACACGAACGAGAACTCCGTCGGCGCCGCCGGCAGGAAGTACCGCGGCAACGGGCCCGGGCCGCACGACTGGGAGCCGATGCCGTGCTGGCCGTGGTCGAGGTTGACCCACACCGTCTCGCCCGCCGCGAGGTCCGTCAGATGCCGGGCCGCGTCCAGGTGCTCGCTCGTCCAGCGGCGCGCGGTGAACCAGAACTCCGGGTCGCCCTCGATCCGCAGACCGCCGAGCTCCACCCAGCGGACATCGGCGCGGGCGCCGTTCTCCTGCGGGCGGACGTACGGCGTCTGGAGCTCGTCCACGGTGGAGTGCCAACGGCCCAGCCTCGACGCCGACTTGGTGTCGGGGTACGCCTCACCCGGTCCGCCCCCGAACCAGCTCACGGTGTCCGCCTCGGGGAGCCCGAACCGGATGCCGAGCCGGGGCAGCGGCACCGTCCAGTCGCCCTCCGGGGTCACCGACACGGTCAGCCGCAGCCGTTCGCCGTCGGCACTCCAGCGGTACACCGTGTCCAGGCCGATCTCCCAGGCGGCGGGTGCCACGCGGGTGCGTACGGTCAGTGAGTCGACGCCCAACTCGATCCCGTCCAGGCGGTGTTGCATGCGGTGCAGGCCGAACTTGCGCCACAGCAGCCCGTAACGGCTGTCCTGCTGCCACTCGGCGCCCTCGTCGTTGTCGGTGGGCGCCCGCCACACATCCAGCCGGGGTGCGGTCACCTCGACTCCGCCGATCCTCAGCAGTGCCCCGGTGCGGGCGTCGAAGGACGCCGGACCGAGGTGGATCACCCGCTCGGCGGTCACGGGCGCGGCGCTCGCCGCGACCGTCGGCTTCACCGGCTCGGTGACCGGGAGTTGCGCCCACGCCACCTCATGCCCGCGCGGCGCCCAGGCGGTGTCCTCGGCCAGTACCGCCCGCAGGGTCCACTGCGCCTCGCCGCCCCGGGCCGCGACGGGCGGCTCGGGCAGCTTCACATCGGCCGAGGCGCCCGGCGCCAGCCGCGGCACCGGCAGGTTGCCCGCCTCCACCGTCTCACCGTCCAGCTGGTAGGCCCACTCCAGCGCGAGCGCCGACAGATCGGCGAAGTCGTATTTGTTGATCACCCGTACGGTGCCGTCGGCGCCGTCGCCCTCGAAGCGGACCGGCTCGATGACCTTCTTGTACTCGACGAGTCCCGGCGACGGCGTCCGGTCCGGGAAGACCAGCCCGTCGCAGACGAAGTTGCCGTCGTGCAGCTCCTCCCCGAAGTCACCGCCGTAGGCATAGCCGAGCTCGGGGTGCTTGATGCCGTGGTCGATCCACTCCCAGACGAAGCCGCCCTGGAGCCGGTCGTACCGCTCGAACAGCTCCTGGTAGTCGGTGAGTCCACCGGGCCCGTTGCCCATGGCGTGGGCGTACTCGCACTGGATGAAGGGGAGTTCACGCCGCTTGTGGGTGCCGCCGTCGAGGCCACGCCCGATCCGCTCGACCTCGTCGTGGAAGGCGTACATCCGCGAGTACACGTCGGTGTCCCGGCAGTCCCAGTCACCCTCGTAGTGGATCAGACGGTCGGGGTCGCGGTCGCGGATCCACTCGGCCATCGCGGTCAGACCGCGCCCGGTGCCGGCCTCGTTGCCCAGCGACCAGAAGACGACCGAGGGGTGGTTCTTGTCCCGCTCGACCATCCGGGCCGCGCGGTCGATCAGCGCCGGGGTCCAGCGGTCGTCGTCGACGGGGTTGTCGCGCCAGTTCTGCTCGGTGAAGCCGTGGGTCTCCAGATCGCACTCGTCGATGACCCACAGGCCCAGCTCGTCGCAGAGGTCGAGGAAGGCGGGGTGCGGCGGGTAGTGGGAGGTGCGGACCGCGTTGAGGTTGTGCCGCTTCATCAGCAGCACGTCCTCGCGCATGGTCGCCAGGTCCAGCGCGCGGCCCTTCTCCGGGTGCCATTCGTGCCGGTTGACGCCCTTGAAGAGGATCGCCCTGCCGTTGACCTTGATCAGGCCGTCCTCCAGGGCGACCGTGCGGAAGCCGATGCGCAGCGGGACCCGCTCGCCGGGCGTGGCCAGCTCACCGTCGTACAGCCGAGGCGTCTCGGCGGTCCACGGCTCGACCGGGACCGTCACCGACTCGCCCGTCGCCGCGTCGATACCGAGCGCGGGGACCGTCACCCGACCGGCGGCCTCGGAGTCGACCCGCAGCGTGCCCTCGCCGGTCACGTGGTCATAGGACGCGTGCACGAAGAAGTCGCCCACGGCGTCCGCCGGGCGGTGCAGCAGGGTGACATCACGGAAGATGCCGGGCAGCCACCACTGGTCCTGGTCCTCCAGGTAGGAGCCCGCGGACCACTGGTGGACGCGGACCGCGAGCATGTTGCCGCTCGGCTTGAGCAGGTGCCCGACCGCGAACTCGTGCGGCAGGCGGGAGCCCTTGAACTCCCCGAGCTCGGTGCCGTTCAGCCAGACTCGGGCGCAGGACTCGACGCCGTCGAAGCGGAGGACGGCCCCGCCTCCCGAGGGAGCGGGCCAGTCCTCGGGGAGGTCGAAGACGCGGAGGTGGTCGCCGGTGGGGTTGTCCGTCGGGACGTACGGCGGGTCCACCGGGAAGGGGTAGAGATGGTTGGTGTAGATCGGAGCGCCGTGTCCTTGAAGGACCCAGTGGCCGGGGACCGTGACCGACGCCCAGTCTCCGGCGTCGTACCCCTCGGCGGCGAAGGAGTCGTCCTCGGCATCCGCGGTCGCCGACAGCCGGAAGCGCCAACTGCCGTTCAGGGAGAGGGACATGGCGTCGGAGGACGCGTACCAGGCGCGGGGCGGCAGCACCCCGCGGCCCGGTGCGACGTCCTCGACGAAGGTGGTGGTGCGGAAAGACATCTGACTCCTAGCTCAGCCCTTGATGCCGGTCTGCGCGATCCCCTGCACCAGCCAGCGCTGGAGGAAGAGGAACACGAACACCAGGGGCAGGATGGAAATGGCGGTGGCCATGAAGATCAGGTGGAAGTTGACGGTCTGGTTGGTCATGTACGAGGAGAGGGCCACCTGAACCGTCCAGGCGCTGGGATCCTGGCCGATGACCAGCGGCCACAGGAAGGAGTTCCAGCCGCTGATGAAGGTGATCGTGGCCATGGCCGCGAAGAAGTTCAGCGAGTTCGGCACCACGACACGCCAGTACGCGCCCCAGTAGCCGAGCCCGTCCACCCGCGCCGCCTCCTCCAGTTCCTTGGGGAATCCCAGGAAGTACTGCCGGAACAGGAAGCAGGTGAAACCACTGAACAGGCCGGGGATGATCAGGCCCCGGTAGGTGTCCACCCAGCCCAGCGACGAGACCAGCACAAAGCTGGGCACGAAGGTGACCGCGGTCGGCACCATCAGGGTCACCAGAACGGCGTAGAAGACCTTGTTCGCGTGCCGGTAGGGGATCCTGGCCAGGCCGTATCCGGCGAGCGAGCAGACCAGGAGGGTGCCGACCGTGTGCAGGACGCCGACGATCGCCGAGTTCCACAGGGAGCGGGCGAAGTCGACGGTCGGGTCGTCGAAGGGCTCGGTGATGTTGCCCCACTGGATGTCGGTGGGGAAGAACTTCCAGTCCTCGCCGGTGATCTCCGGGTCGCTCATCAGAGCGTTGCGGACGATCAGATAGAAGGGGACGAGGAAGAGGAAGGCGGCGATGCCCGTGGCGATCCAGAGGCCGGTGGAGCCGAGGACGCCGCCTCGTTTGACCTTGCTCACTTGGACTCCTCCCCCCTTCCGAAGCCCAAGAACTTGCCCTGGAGCAGCGTGACGACACAGATCAGCAGCGTGAGGATCATCGCGCCCGCGCTGCCGGCGCCGTAGTCCTGGTTCTCGCCGAGGGCGATGTAGTACAGCTCGACCAGGGGCGGGCGGCCCCACGTGGAGTTGGCGAGCAGATTGAAGAACTCGTCGAAGGCCTGGTACGCCTGCACCAGAAGCAGCAGGATCACGGCCGTCGAGGTGGCCCTCAGCTGGGGCAGTGTGATGTACCAGAAGGTCTGCCGGCCGGGCTTGGCGCCGTCGATGGCGGCGGCCTCGTACAGCTCCTGCGGGATGTTCTGCAGGGCCGCCAGGAACAGGATCATGAAGAACCCGGCCTGGAGCCAGAGTCGTACGGTGATGATGACCAGCCAGTACCAGGGCGGGTCGGGGCTGGCCAGCCAGGCGATGTTGTCGATGCCGAACCAGCCGAGCACGGTGTTCATGAGCCCGAAGCGGACTCCGCTGAAGATCGACATCTTCCAGATCAGTGAGGCGGCGACATAACTCACCGCCGTCGGCAGGAAGAACACCGACCGGAAGAACGCCCGCATGAACCGCAGCCGGTTCACCATCAGGGCGAGGCCGAGCGAGAACGCCCAGGTGGTGGGCACGATGAACGCGGCGAACACGGTGAAGACGACGAGCGATCCGGTGAAGTCGTCGTTCGACAGCATGTAGCTGTAGTTGTCGAAGCCGATGAACTCGCTCGGCGTGACCGTGAAGCGGGCGTCGAAGAAGGAGAGCCAGAGGCTCCAGCCGATCGGGACGTAGACGAAGAGCCCGAGGCCGATCAGGAACGGACCGGTGAAGAGCCAGAAGTTGACGGTGGGGTTGCCGCGCGGCCCGCGCCGCGGCCGGGTCCCGGAGGACTTGGCCGGGGCGGGGCGCGAGACACCGCTCTCGGTGAGGGTCGACATGTCGTGAATACCTGTCCGGCGGCCTATCCGAAGAGCTTCTTGAGCTCGCGGTTGACCTTGCCGTCGGCCTTGTCGAGGGCGCGTTCCGGGTCACCGTCCTGACGGACACAGTCGGCGAGGACGTCCTCGATGGCGTCGAGCATGGCCTGGGTGAAGCCGATGTTGTCGAAGTGTCCGAACTCGTTGAAGAGCTTGACGCCCTCGGCGGGCAGCCCCGACTTGAGCTTGTCGGCGGACTGGGCGAGCGAGGTGCGCGGCGGGATGTGGAAGCCGTAGGAGAGCGACCAGTCCTCCTGGTACTCCTTCTGGTCGATCCACAGCCACTTCACGTACTCCTTGGCCGCCTCGACGTTCTTGCTCTTGGCGTTGACGAACATCGACCAACCGCCGTTGTAGACGGAGGGCTTGCCCGTGTCCCCGACCTTCGGGAAGGGGAAGATCCCGAGGTCGTCGCCGAGCGCCGCCTGCATCTGCGGCATCGCCCACATACCGCACCACTGGATGGCCGTCAGACCCTGGTTGAGCGGGGACGGGTCCCAGAAGTCGGTCGGGGCGCCGAGCAGCAGATCACCGCTCTTGAAGAGCCCGCGGAGCTGCGTCAGCCCGCCCTTGACCGCGTCGGTGTGGTAGGCGATCTCGTTCTTCTCGTCGAGGGTGTCGGCCCCGGCCGCCCAGATCAACGGCCGCATGATCGGGTCGAGTTCATTACCGAGGAAGAGTCCCTTGACCTTGTCCGTGGTCAGCTTGGCGGCGGCCTCGATCAGCTCCTCAAGGGTCTCGGGCACCCCGACGCCCGCCTTCTCCAGCAGCGACTTGCGGTAGAAGAAGAACTGCGGGTCGTCGATCATCCGGACGCCGTATATCTTCCCGTCGACCGTGTGCGAGGCGATGTCTGCCTGGTTGAAGTCGTCCTTGACCGGGTCGATGATGTCGGTCAGATCGGCCACCTGTCCGCTGCGGATGAGCTGGATCTGCGGGTGGAACTCGAACAGGTCCGGGGCCTTGTCGGTGAGCAGCGCCGAGAAGAGCTTGCTCTCGAAGTTGTCGCCGGTGATCCACTGCGTGGTGACGTTGGCGCCCTCGTAGGCCTTCGCGTACCTCTTGATGGCCTGCTCGGTCCCGGCCTCGCCGTAGGCGTGGAAGTACTGCACCAGGTCGGTGCCCGAACCCGACCCGCCCCCACGGCCGTTGTTGCCGCCGCACGCGGCAAGGCCGCCCGCGGCGGCCAGGCCCATGGCGGCGCGCAGAACGGTACGACGGTCCCAGTTGCTGGTGCTCATTGCCGACATGCTGACGTCCTTGTCTCTCGTGCGGCTGCGGCTTGCGGTGCGGGACGTTAACCTTCGGCTAAGGCTTCGGCAAGGGGTTGGACGAAGTCTGTTCGAAGCGTTGTGCAGCGTTCGGAATTCCGGACGTGACGGAGTCGCGGGCCGCCGCACCAGCGGCCCGCAACTCCCTTTCAGGCGTGACTGGTTACTGCCGCGACCACGCTTGGTTGGTCCCGCCGTTGCAGGTCCACAGACCCACCTTGCTGCCGTCCGCCGTGGCTTGTCCGCCGACGTCCAGGCACTGGCCCGAAGCCTCGCTGACGATCTGCCCGTTGGAGTTCAGCAGCCAGCGCTGCGAGGCGTCACCCGTGAAGTCGGCGCTCGTGGTGAGCCCTGAACTCCCGGCCGTCAGATAGCCGTTCGCGCCCTTCAGCGCGCCCGTCCCGTCGTACGACCAGTCCTGGTCCCCGGAGCCCGTGCAGGTGCTGATCGTCACCGCCGCCGTCAGGCACTTCCCGGACTGCTCGCCCTGCCAGGCCCCCGTGACGGCCGAACTGCCCTCGCCCTTCTGGTCGAGGACGTACGTCGTGATGGACCGCGCCGGCAGCGAGGCCGAGACCGTGCCGCCGCTGACCTTCGGCTTGGCGACGTGCGCCCAGTCCTCGGTGGCCGACGTCCGCACGGCCTGGGTCGCCCTCAGCGGGGTGTCGCTGTTGAAGCGCAGGTCCAGCGAAGTGTCCGTCGCGTTCTGGTTGTTGACCACCACGACCCACTTGCCCTTTCGGTCGTAGGCGCTGACCTCGACGCCGTCCGGTACCCCGGTCACGTTGTGCGCGACCGAGCCCGGCTTGACGAACTTGCTGTACTGGCCGAGCGCGTAGTACCGCTTGGTGAAGTACAGGGTCTGGTTGCCGTTGGTGGCGTAGTCGGGGTCGTAGTAGATCAGGCCGTCGTTCCAGCCCGCGTCGTTTTTCGCGTACGGGTCGGTGCCGGTCATCTCCGACAGGGCCACCCACCACTGGAACGCGGAGTCATGGGAGACCGCGAAGTCCTTGTAGATGATCCGGGACAGGTTCAGACCGCCGTCGATGCCCGGGTCGTACTCCTGCGCCCAGCCCGTGCCGCCCTTGCCGAAGCAGCAGATCTCCGTGGACCAGGACTCGATGTCGACCTTCTTCGAGGTCTCGTAGACCTTCGCCCGGTTGGCGTCGCTGGGGTTGTCGTAGGTGTGGTGGGCCAGCTTGTCGACGTACTGAGCCGTGCCCGGCTGCGAGATCCACTGCGGGACCTCGTCGTTGAACTTCACCGTGCTGGTGGACTCGTCGGCGATGATGCCGGTCCGCTGCCCGCGCGCCTCCTGCTCGGCGCCGAGGGCCCGCACGATGTCGTCGCGCTGCGGGACATCGACGAGCATGCCCTCCTGGCCGCAGGAGTCGAAGCTGTTGGTGGGCTCGTTGAAGGGGCTGATGTAGTCGAACCGCGCGCCCTGCCGGGCGAAGTGGTCGGTGACGTCGGCGATGTACTTGGCGAAGTCCTGCTCGTTCTCCGCCTTCAGATGGCCGCCGCAGCTCTTGCCGTTGGTCTTCCACTCGGCCGGGGCGCTGTTGACGAAGGCGACCAGGTCCTCGACGCCGTACTTCGCGGCGTAGGCGAGGAAGGTACGGCCGCCCTTGTCCTTGGTCCAGTCGTAACTGCCGTCGTCGTTACGGAAGTCCTCCGGAGCGCGGGACGGGGTCGTGACCGCCGTACCGCCACCGCCGATGTTGTAGCGGTAGTTGCTGAGGTCCAGGCCCTCCGAGGAGAAGAGCAGCTTGGCGACCCTGGCCTGGACCTTGGGGTCGAAGTTCTTCAGGTCGTTGACCCACCAGGCGCCGGAGGCACCGATGTTGTCGATGGTCTGGGCGGCGTAGGGGGAGACCTCGGCCGCCATGGGGGGTGCGGCCGAAGCGGTGGGGGCGGATATGAGAGGGCCCGAGACAGCGAGGGCGGCTGCTGCTGTCAGCAGGATCGATCTCCGGGGGTGAGTCACGTGCATCCCTTCCGTCGTCATGAAGGTGGTGCGGTACGGCTCCTCTTGGGCTGCCTCTGCCCGACGGACTGCAGTGCGCCTTCCAGCGCGAACGTCGCCGCGCCCAGGCACACCGGGTCGGTGGGGATCGGGGAGAGGACGATCTCGGTGGCGGCCATGGGACGCGGCAGCGCGTGCCGGGCGACGGCCTCGCGCACTTCCGCGACCAGCGGCTCGCCGAGGGCGGTCGCGACCCAGCTGCTGAGCACGACCACTTCGGGGTTGAACAGATTGACCAGGTCGGCGATGCCGGCACCCAGATAGCGGACGGTGTCGCGGACCGCCTTGAGCGCCACCGGATCGCGCGCCTCGACCCCCCGGCCCAGCGCGGCGATCGTGGCCGTCTGGTCCTCCGGGTGCAGCAGCGGGCTGTCGGCGCTCAGCTCCCGCAGGGTCAGCATGATCCCGGAGGCTCCGACGTACGCCTCCACACAGCCGTGCTTGCCGCAGCGGCACAGCCGGCCGTCCAGCACGATCGTGGTGTGGCCCCACTCGCCCGCGCTGTTGCTGACACCCCGGTGCAGCGCTCCGCCGAGGACGAGCCCGGCGCCCACCCCGGTCCCCAGGTTGACGACCACGGCGTCCCCGCGCCCGCGCGCGGCCCCGAACCACAGCTCGGCCACCGCGCTGGCGCGCAGCGGGTTGTCCAGGTACAGGGGGTAGGCGATGTGCTCGGTGAGCAGGTCGAGCAGCGGCACCTCGTGCCAGTCCCAGTTGGGGGCGTACTCGGAGGTGCCGGTGGCGCGGTCCACCTGCCCCGGCACGCTCACCCCGACGCCGAGTACCCGGGAGCCGTCGACCCCGGCCTGCGCGACCACCGAGCCGACGGCGGAGGCGACATGGCCGACCACCTGCTCCGGCAGGCTCTCGCCGGGCCGGACGTCCTCCTCGGCGCGGGCCAGGACGTTCAGCGCGAGGTCGAACAGCTCGACATGGACGTAGGTTTCCGCGATGTCGACGCCGATCAACGCGCCCCCCGACGCGTTGACCGCCACGAGTCCGCGGGGCCGCCCGCCCGCGGAGTCCTCGAAGCCGACCTCGGTGATCATCCGGAGGTCGAGCAGCTCCCCGACGAGCGTGGCGACCGTGGCGAGGCTCAGCCCGGTGGCGGCCGCCAGCTCCTGCCGGGAGGTGGGCGAGGCGGCGATGATCTGGCGCAGCACCTCGTAGCGGTTCGCGGTGCGGATGTCACGTGATGTGCGCTTCACCGGAGTTGCCCCCGTCCCTTCTCGCAGGCCGGGTCGACGTCGGCACCGGCGCGGCGCAAGGCTATGGGCTGCGGGGGACTTTCGACAAGGGGTTAGGAAAGGGGGTATAGAAAGTCCCGTTCTCAGCCGCTCAGGACGTCCCGCACAAACGCGTTGGCGAACTTGCCGCCCGGGTCCAGCGACCGCGCCAGCTCCCGGAAGTCAGCGATCCGCGGATACCGCGCGCACAGCACCTCGGCCGGCATGGTGAACACCTTCCCCCAGTGCGGCCGGGCCTCCAGACCCTCCAGCGCCTCCTCCAGCCGCCGCACCACGGGCAGTACGGCCGCCGTGTCCTCGACCCAGGTGAAGTGCAGCGCCACGGTCTCACGGCCGTACGACGGACTCAGCCACTGCTCGTCGGCGGCCACCGTCCGCACCTCGCAGGTCTGCAGCACCGGCGCCAGCGTCGTACGGATGGCATCCAGCGCGCGCAGCGCGTCCATGGCGTACGGCCGGGGCAGCAGGTACTCGGACTGGAGCTCGGCGCCGCTGCTCGGGGTGAACTCCGCCCGGAAGTGCGGCAGTCGCTCGTGCCAGGGCCCCGGGACCCCGAACTGCTCGGTGCAGTTGACCGCGGGCATGCCCGGCACCGGGTGCATCTTCTCGGTCGCGGGCGCGGCCCAGGGAAAGTCGGGCAGCGGCTGGTCGGTACGCCGCTTCAGCCACACCTGACGGAAGCCCGGCGCGGCCCAGTCGGTGAAGAGGCTGACGCTGTACGCCGCCTTCGCCACCGTCTCGAACTCCAGCCGCTCCAGCGGGAGTTCGGTGAAGACTTGCTGCTCCACCTCGAACGCCGGCTCCAGGTCCAGGGTGAGCGCGGTGACCACACCGAGTGCGCCGAGCGAAGTCACGGCCCCGCCGAAACGGGCGTCCGCACGCCCGATCCGGGGCATCGACCCGTCCGCCGTCACGAGCTCCACCTCGCGCACGGGCGCCGCCAGCGACCCGTTGGCCACGCCCGAGCCATGGGTGCCGGTGGCGACGGACCCGGCCACCGAGATGTGCGGCAGCGACGCCATGTTGGGCAGCGCAAGACCGCGCCCGTGCACCACCCGGGCCAGCTCCGCGTACCGCACCCCGCCGCCGACCCGCACGGTGCGGGCCGCCGTGTCGACATCGATCTCGGCCGGCAGCTCGGCGAGCGACAGCAGCGCGCCCTCGGCCCCCGGCTCGGCGATCTCGTTGAAGGAGTGCCCGCTGCCCAGCACCCGTACCCGGGCACTCCCGGCCACCAGGGACCTGAGCGCGTCGAGCGAGTGCGGGCGGTGCAGTTCCTTGGCGGTGTAGGTGATGTTGCCGGCCCAGTTGGTGACCGTCTCCGTCATCCGTCGTCCCTCCCGGAGAGTGTGCGTGCGCCGAGCCTCTCATCCGGTCGGCCGAACCGTAGAACATAGGGGGCATTCAGTGCGGATCCGCGGCGCGAGGGGACCCGGCCCCGTTCACGCGCAGGCAGGGGCATACCGTGAGGAGTCGAACGCCTGAGCCGGGAGGAGACACGGATGGGCAGCCGTACCGCGCTGGTCGAGGATCTGATGGAGCGCTTTCCGCATGTGCCGCGGGAGGCCGTCTTCAAGGAGGACCTGCTCCGGGGCGGTGTCGCCTTCGACCCGTCCGCGCTGAGCGACAACGAGTCCGGCGAGGTCAAGCCGAAGTCGTACTTCATCTTCTCCTTCGACCACGGCACCCTGCCGGAGCTCGGCGAGGCCGCGCTGCGACGGCCCCCGGAGGAGATCATCCTCACCGGCGGTCCGTACGACCTGCGCCGGACCGTGGTGTCCGTGCGCGTGAACCCGTCCTCGCCCTACCGGGTGGCCGCCGACGAGGACGGCATGCTCGGCCTCTACCTGGACGGCAAGCGGATCTCCGACGTCGGTGTCCCGCCGATGCCCGAGTACTACCGGCACACCCTCGCGAGCGGGAAGTCCGTCATGGAGGTCGCCCCGACCATCCAGTGGGGCTATCTGATCTACCTCACCGTCTTCCGGGTCTGCCAGTACTTCGGCGCCAAGGAGGAGTGCCAGTACTGCGACATCAACCACAACTGGCGCCAGCACAAGGCGGCCGGGCGGCCGTACACGGGAGTCAAGGACGTCGAGGAGGTCCTCGAAGCCCTGGAGATCATCGACCGCTACGACACGCAGAAGACGTCCACCGCGTACACGCTGACGGGCGGTGCGATCACGTCGAAGGTGGCCGGCCGCGACGAGGCCGACTTCTACGGCCGCTATGCCAAGGCCATCGAGGAGCGCTTCCCCGGACGGTGGATCGGCAAGGTCGTCGCCCAGGCGCTGCCGCGTGACGACGTGCAGCGGTTCAAGGACTACGGCGTGCAGATCTACCACCCCAACTACGAGGTGTGGGACGAGTACCTCTTCAAGATGTACTGCCCGGGCAAGGAGCGGTACGTCGGCCGTGACGAGTGGCACAAGCGGATCCTGGACTCGGCCGAGGTGTTCGGCGCGCGCAATGTGATCCCCAACTTCGTCGCCGGCGTGGAGATGGCCGAGCCCTTCGGCTTCACGACGGTCGACGAGGCCATCGCCTCCACCACCGAGGGCCTGCGCTTCTTCATGTCGCACGGCATCACGCCCCGCTTCACCACCTGGTGTCCCGAGCCCACGACCCCGCTCGGCAAGGCCAACCCGCAGGGCGCGCCCCTGGAGTACCACATCCGGCTGCTCCAGGCCTATCGTCGGACGATGGAGGAGTTCGGGCTGGCCTCGCCTCCCGGCTACGGCCCGCCGGGACCCGGCCGCGCCGTGTTCTCGGTCAGCTCCTTCATGGACAGCCTGCCCGCGGAGCACCCGACCACCGTGTGACGGGAGTTGAGCAAGGGGCGCCCGGGATCCGTACAACTCGTCGGAGGCGAGGGGGCGGACGGGCGCCCGTGACATTTGAATAGCGCGCTTGTCAGTTGTGTCGAAGACGTGAAAGGCTCGTGTTCTGCCGCGAGGTTCCCCCCAACTCCATTGCCAATATGGTGAGTTGACCTCGCTCGTGGATGCAGGAGACCCATGCCCGACCTGCCGACCCCCCAGGACGCCACCGAGGCCGCGCTGTTCTCCGAGTGCTGGGACGCCGTGCTCTCGTACGCCGACCTGTGCACGGCCGGCTCCACCGCGGCCACCGACCTGGCCAAGGAGGCGTTCTCGACCGGCATGCGCGAGGTCCGCGCCGCCGATGCGCACGGCACCCGGTACGCCGGCCGCCGCTCCCCCCGACTGCCCCGGATACCCCTGCTGTTGACCGCCGTACGCACCACGGCCGCCGACTGGGAGGTCACCGGCCGGGGCAACCGCCTCGCCCCCGATCTGCGGCTGTGGCTCAACTCCGACGAGGCCGCACGCTACGCCGGACCGCCCCAGGGCCGCCCGCTCGCGCTGCGCGGACTGCGCGACATGCAGCAGCCCGACGCCGAACTGCTGTGGCTGGCCGAGGTGGAGGCGCTGCCGCTTGCCGGGGTGGCCCGTCGGCTCGGCCTCGACCCGGCCACCGTCTCCGACGAACTCGCCCAGGTGCGAGGCCTGTTCCGGGACCGCTGCCACCGCAACCATCTCGACGCGCCGAAGGCCCGCGAGTGCCGTGGCTACGTCCGGCTGCTCGACGCCGTGACCCGCTCACCCGTCGCCGACACCCCCGACGACCTCACCCGCCACCTCGCCCGCTGTGTGGACTGCGCCGAGGCCGCCGCCTGTCTGCGGCTGCACGGTGTCGGACTGCCGGCCGCCCTCGTCGGCGGAGTCATCGGCTGGGGCGGTCTCGCCTACCTGGAGCGCCGCCGTCGCGCCGCCGAGGTCCGCCTCGGCGCCGGCCGCCCCGACGCACCGGGCCCGGACGGCGTGGACGCCGACCCCGCGGCGCAGAAGGCGAAGGCGGTGCGGAGCGGTCTGCTCGTGGCGGCCGTGCTGGTGTCGCTGCTGGCGCTCGCCGTGTCGATGATGCCGTTCGGAGGCTCCGGCGACGACCCCGTGGCGGGCGACTCCGGCGACCGTCAGCCGGTGGCGGACAACCCCGGCCCGACACTCGAACCGTCGGGGGAGGAGGTGTCCGTACGCCCGTCCTCGGCGAAGCCGTCCGCCGCCGAGCGCACCCCGGAGAGCAAGGACCCCGACCCGGAGCCGCAGGGCACGTCCTCCACCACCGCGGGCACCGGTGGCCAAGCGGGCCCGCAGACCTCCGCCCCCGCGTCCTGCCGGGTCCGTTACGACCTGGTCAACCAGTGGCCCGACGGCTTCCAGGCCACCGTCACCGTCACCACCGAACGGCCCCTGGACACCTGGCGCGTGGCCTGGTCCTTCCGCGACGGCCAGCGCGTCGGCCAGATGTGGGACGCGAGCTTCGCCCAGAACGGCTCCCGGGTCACGGCGACCGCCGCCGACTACAACAAGGCGGTCCCCGCCGAGGGCACCCTGAGCTTCGGCTTCATCGCGTCCTGGCAGGGCAAGAACTCCCCGGCGCACGACTTCGCGCTGAACGGGCGGGAGTGCCGTACGAGCTGACGTAATTCGGTTGAGGGCCCGAGGGGGCCCCGGATACCGTGTGGTCGTTCGTTCCGAGCGTGCTGTGGAGGAGGTGTCGACCGATGGCTGTCATTGCGATGAGCGCTGCCCGCAAGCAGGAATCCATCAAGTCCACCTCCGTGGCCGCCGGCTGAACCCGACTTCCGTCGCCGGGGCCGCCCTTGTGAAGGGTCACCCTTGACTTCCACTTCTGTGTTCTCCGCTCTCGCTCCCTACGGCTGGGACGATGCCTGGGCGGAGGAGTTCCTCCCCTACGACGCCGAAGGACTGCTCGCCGGGCGCGTCATCCGTGTCGACCGCGGGCAGTGCGACGTCGTCACCGCCGACGGGGTGCTGCGCGCCGACACCGCCTTCGTCACCCCCAACGACCCGATGCGGGTCGTGTGCACCGGGGACTGGGTCGCGGTCGAACCCGCGGGCAACCCACGCTACGTACGGACGTATCTGCCGCGCCGTACCGCCTTCGTACGCTCCACCTCCTCCCAGCGGTCCGAGGGGCAGATCCTCGCGGCCAACGTCGACTACGTGGTCGTCGCCGTGTCGCTCGCCGTCGAGCTCGACCTCGGCCGGATCGAACGGTTCCTGGCGCTCGCCTGGGAATCGGGGGCGCAACCCGTGGTCGTGCTCACCAAGGCGGACCTGGTGCCGGACGCGGTGACGCTCTCGCATCTCGTGGCGGACGTCGAGACGACGGCGCCGGGCGTGCCGGTGCTGACCGTCAGCGCCCATCTCGACGAGGGGCTCGATGTCCTCGCCGCCGTCGTCGGAGGCGGCACGTCCGTGCTGCTCGGGCAGTCCGGCGCGGGCAAGTCGACCCTCGCGAACGCGCTGCTCGGCGCGGAGGTCATGGACGTACAGGCCACGCGTGACGTCGACGGCAAGGGGCGGCACACGACGACCACGCGGAATCTGCTGGCGCTGCCGGGCGGGGGTGTCCTCATCGACACACCCGGTCTGCGGGGCGTCGGACTGTGGGACGCGCAGACCGGCGTCGGGCAGGTCTTCTCGGAGATCGAGGAGCTGGCCGCGCGCTGCCGCTTCCACGACTGCGCCCACGAGGCGGAGCCGGGGTGCGCCGTCCTCGCCGCGATCGACTCCGGGGAACTGCCCGAGCGGCGGCTCGACAGCTATCGCAAGCTGATGCGCGAGAACCAGCGGATCGTCGCCAAGACCGACGCACGGCTGCGGGCCGAGATCCGACGGGACTGGAAGCGCAAGGGCGCGCAGGGGAGGGCGGCGATGGAGGCCAAGCGGAACCGGTGGCGGTAGGGCTCGGTGTCCGAATCCCGCTAGCACCGGTCCCGCACGTCGTCGAGACTTGACGGCGTGATGGACGAAGACACCAGGTATGAAGCCGTACGCAGCCGGGACGCCCGGTTCGACGGGGAGTTCTTCTTCGCCGTCGAGACCACCGGGATCTACTGCCGTCCCAGCTGCCCGGCCGTCACCCCGAAGCGCCGTAACGTCCGCTTCTTCGCGACCGCCGCCGCCGCGCAGGGCTCGGGATTCCGGGCCTGCCGGCGGTGCCGGCCGGACGCCGTGCCCGGCTCAGCGGAGTGGAATGCGCGGGCCGATGTCGTGGGCCGGGCCATGCGGCTGATCGGCGACGGAGTCGTCGACCGGGAGGGCGTCACGGGCCTCGCCGACCGGCTGGGCTACAGCGCCCGGCAGGTCCAGCGCCAGCTCACCGCCGAACTCGGCGCCGGGCCCGTCGCCCTCGCCCGGGCCCAGCGCTCGCACACCGCCCGGGTCCTGCTCCAGACCACCGAACTGCCGGTCACCCACATCGCCTTCGCGTCCGGGTTCGCCAGCGTGCGCCAGTTCAACGACACGATCCGGACCGTGTACGCCTCGACACCGAGCGAGCTGCGCGCCGCCGCACCCGCCGCCCGCCGTACGGCCACCCCGACGGCCGGCATCCCGCTGCGGCTCGCCTACCGGGGCCCGTACCAGTCCGCCGCCGTCTTCGACGTCCTGGCGGCCGAGGCCGTCCCCGGCGTCGAGGAGGTGAGCGGCCCCGCCGGGCGCCGCACCTACCGGCGCACCCTGCGGCTGCCGTACGGCAGTGGGATCGCCGCCGTCGACGAGCGGGCGCGCGGCTGGCTCGATGCCCGGCTCCACCTCACCGACCTGCGGGATCTGACCACCGCCGTGCAACGCCTGCGCCGCCTGTTCGACCTGGACGCCGACCCCTGCGCCGTGGACGAGCGGCTCGGCGCCGACGCCCGGCTCGCCCCGCTCGTCGCCGCCCGGCCCGGGCTCAGGTGCCCCGGTGCCACCGACCCCGAGGAGCTGGCCGTACGGGCCCTGGTGGGCCCCGCCGGTGCCGAGCGGCTGGTGCGGCGGTACGGCAAGGCGCTGGACGCGCCCTGCGGAAGCCTCACCCACCTCTTCCCGGAACCCGCCGTCCTCGCCGAGGCCGAGCCGCACGGCACCCTGGGTGCGCTCACCGCCGCCCTCGCCGACGGCGCCGTCCGCCTGGACGCGGGCGCCGACCGGGACGACGCCGAGCAGGCGCTGCTCGCCCTGCCCGGCCTGGATGCCCGTACCGTCGCCGTCGTGCGCACCCGCGCCCTCGGCGACCCGGACGTCGCGCCGCCCGGCACCGACGCCCCCGACAGCTGGCGCCCCTGGCGCTCGTACGCCCTGCAACACCTGCGCACAGCAGGGGAGCCGGAGTAACCGTGACCGTCCACTGGACTACCCTCGACAGTCCCGTCGGCCCCCTTCTGCTCACCGCCGACCCCGCGACCGGGGCCCTGACCTCGCTGTCCGTGCCCGGCCAGAAAGGCGGCCGGAGCGTCCAGGAGGGCTGGCGCCACGAGCCCGGCGCGTTCCGGGACGCCGAGGGGCAGCTCGCCGCCTACTTCGCCGGGGAGCTGAAGGAGTTCCGGCTGCCGCTGCGCGCCGAGGGCACCGAGTTCCGCGAGAAGGTGTGGGCCGCCCTCGACACCGTGCCCTATGGCGGTACCACCACCTACGGCGAGATCGCCGCGCGCGTCGGCGCCTCCCGGGCCGCCGTCCGGGCCGTCGGCGGCGCGATCGGCGCCAACCCGCTGCTGATCGTCCGCCCCTGCCACCGGGTGATCGGCGCGGACGGCGCCCTGACCGGCTACGCGGGCGGCCTGGAGCGCAAGACGGCACTGCTGACGCTCGAAGGGGCCCTCTAGTCCTCCAGACCCCAGCTGTGGATCCACCGGGGACGGATACGGATCGTCTCCTCGCTGAAGTGCGGGCCCAGCTCGTTCGGGCCCGTCAGCAGCTCCGCCTCACCCCGGATCTCCACCCCCCGCACCTTCCACGGCCGCACACTGACCTGGTCGTCGACGACCAGGGAGACCTTCGGGTTCTTCTGGAGGTTGCGCCACTTCTTGGTGGTGCCCATCGCGCGGCCGCCGACCAGGATCGTGCCGTCGTCCTGCGGGAAGAAGCCGACCGGGTTCGCCTGGGGCTGTCCGTTCGGGTCGACGGTGGCCAGCCGTCCCAGCCGCTGGGACTTCAGATACACGCGCTCGGCCTCGCTGAATTCGGTCATGCGGCCAGCCAAGCACGGCCGCCCGTTCCCCACATCGGGTACACGCCCTGGGCCCCTGGCCCTACGTCCCCCAGATCACCACGCCCAGCCACGCCCCCGCGATCAGCAGACAGGTGAACAGCTCCGCCAGCACGCTGGAGCCGCCCGAGCGCATCGCCGTGCGCAGGGCCGCCCTCGCCTCCGCGTGCCGGCCCAGGCGGAGGCGTTCCTCCAGATAGATGCCGGCCATGAAACCGGGGATCGTGCCGACCACAGGTATCAGGAAGAAGCCGAGGAACGCCCCCGCCCCGGCGTACACACCCATCCGGGGGGTGGCGCCGCTCGCGCGCAGCTGCCGGGGCGGCAGGGCCCAGCGGACCACCTGGGAGAGGAACATCGCGACGGTCGCCCCCACGAGCAGCCACCACGACTCCGCCCGGGGATCCTTCAGCGCCCACCACATGACCGCGGCCCACACCAGCCAGGACCCCGGTACGCCGGGCACCAGTACTCCGCACAGGCCGAGCAGGATGACCATCCCGACCAGCAGGAGATCCCACACTCCCATCTGACCAGGGTGCCGGAGCCCGGAGGGACCCGCAGATCAGCGCTCCCGGGCCACCCAGCCGCGCTCATATGCGTGCCACCCCAGCTGGAGCCGGGTCGTGACGCCGGTGAGCTCCATCAGCCGCTTCACCCGCCGCTGTACGGTCCGCAGGCCCAGATCGAGCTGTCTGGCCACGCTCGCGTCGGTCAGCCCCGCCAGCAGCAGGGAGAGGACCTCCAGGTCGGTGGCGTCGGGCCCGTCCGGTTCCTGCTCGGCCACCCCGGACGTCCCGAGCCTGAGCGGCAGCGCGTCCCGCCACACCGACTCGAAGAGACCGGAGAGCAGCTCCAGCAGCCCGCTCGCGTGCACGACCAGCGCGGCCGGTTCCGCGGTGTGCGAGACGAGCGGCACCAGGGCGAGCGTGCCGTCGGCGACCACCAGCTTGGTCGGCACCTGGTCCACCACCCGCACCTGCTCGTCCCTGCCCAGCGCGGCGGCCAGCTCGGTGATCCCGTGCGGCAGATCGAACACCGAGCGCTCCACGACCACCCGGTAGCGCACCCCGCGGTCGGCGGCCCGCTCCTCGGCATCGTTGTCCATCCCGGACACCACGACCGGATTGCCGGTGACCAGGGCGCACACCTCCTGGCACGGCCGAGCTGGATCTGCAGAAACCGCTGGGCGACCGCGTCCGCGCCGATCACCACCTCCACCAGGTCGTGCACCGCGGGTTCGGTGGCGCTCGCCCGGTACTCCTCGGCGAGCAGCGCGGCCGCCAGCTCCGCCTTCTCCAGCTCGTGCCGCTGCTGGGCGAGCAGCGCCCCGAGCGCCACCCCGGGCGGCGCGGCGACCCAGCGCCCCGGGCGCGCCGAGGACTGGGCGGCGAGCCCCTGCCGCTCCAGCCGGCGCAGAGCGCGCTCGGTGTCCCCTACGCCGAGCGCCAGCCGCCGCGCGAGATCGGAGGCGTCCGCCGCGCCGACCGACACCAGCTCCCGGTACGCCGACTCGTGCGTCTCGTCCAGACCTATCGCTGCCGGCATCGCTCTCCAAAGAGGTCATGGCGGGAAACGGCCCGCACAACCGGCCCCCGCGCATCTTCGCCGTGCGAGAGGCCGAGGACGGCGGTGGCGGGAAACGGCCCGCACAACCGGCCCCCGCGCATCTTCGCCGTGCGAGAGGCCGAGGACGGCGGTGGCGGGAAGCGGCCCGCACAACCGGCCCCCGCGCATCTTCGCCTGGAGGCGGTCGTCGACCACAGCGGAGCGACAGGGAAGCAGGTCACACTCAGGGCCGAACTGACCGACGCCAAGGGCAACTCGGTCAGCCAGACCGTGATCCGCGCGTACGACGTGCGCTGACGGGTCACCGAGACGTCGCCGGGCGGTCCTCCCGTGGGGGGTGGGACCGTCCGGCGGCTCGTTTCCCCGGTATCGCATCGCCGTTCGACCCTTCACTCGATTTTCGGGTTGCCCCGTTTTCATACGGCCCGTGCGGTGGACAATTAGGGGCATGAGCCAGCAGGGGGGAAGGCCCACCGGTCGGGAAGACGACTGGTGGATGCAACTGTACGACGACACGACCGAGGACACGGGTCCTACGGGGGCGCCGGATTCTCTGGACGACAGGTTCGCGTCGGCGGCGACCGCGGTGAACAAAGCGCCGCCCGTGGCGACCGACCCCCCGGCCCCGGCCCGGGCACCGGCACCGGTCCCCGCGCAGCGGGCGGAGGCCGATACACCGTCCCCCGTCGACTACGTGGGCTCCGGCCCTCCCACCTACGAACCCGAACCCACCGCCCTCCCACCCGCGGACCCCGACGACCTGGACGACCTCGTCGCGGACACCGTCCTCGACGGCGCCCACTACGGCACCTGCGCCCTCCGCGCCGCCTCCGTCCGAGGCGACTCCGCCCGCTACCGGGGCGAACCCCGCCGCGACTCCCTCCTCACCGCCCGCTTCGGCACCGGTGAGAACGCCCTCGTCCTCGTCGCCATGGCCACCGGCGCCCGCGCCACCCCCGGCGCCCACCGCGCCGCCGCCGAGGCCTGCCACTGGATCGGCAGGGCCGTGGGCCGCAGTCACGCACGGCTGGCCGAGGACATCAGGGCGGCCCGCCGCGGCGACCTCAAATCCGGCCTGCACCGCCTCACCGACCGCAGCCTCGGCAAACTCCGCGCCAGCGCCGCCGAACAGGGCGTCGACCCGGAGGAGTACGCGGCCAGCCTGCGCTGCCTCCTGCTGCCCGCCGACCCCGACTGCCGTACCCGCGTGTTCTTCGGTGTCGGCGCCGGCGGTCTGTTCCGGCTGCGGGAGGGCGAGTGGCAGGACATCGAACCGCGGGTCACGGACGTCGTCGGCGAGGCCGTGGTCGGGTTCGGTTCGCTGCCGTCCGAGACCCCCGAGGGCGACCGGCTCACCATGGACCTCGGCATCCCGAAGCCCCCGAGCCCGTACGAACCCGCCCCGGAACCACCCCGCGAACCCTTCCGCTTCCGCGCCTCGGTCGCCCGTCCGGGTGACACGCTTGTGATGTGCACCAGCGGTCTCGCCGAACCCCTGCGCGGCGAGGCCGGACTCGCCCGCCACCTGACCGACCGGTGGTCGGGCCCCATCCCGCCGGGCCTCGCCGCCTTCCTCGCCGACACCCAGGTCCGGGTGAAGGGCTACGCCGACGACCGTACGGCCGCCGCCGTCTGGGAGGTCTGACCGAGCGAACCGCGCCGCCCTGTGCCTCCAATGGAACCCGGAGTGATCGAAGGAGACCGAAGGGGCACACCGCAGCCATGGCCAAGCAGAACGTCGCGGAACAGTTCGTCGACATCCTCGTCCGTGCCGGAGTCGAGCGCCTCTACGGCGTCGTCGGCGACAGCCTCAACCCCGTCGTGGACGCCGTACGCCGTAACTCCGGCATCGACTGGGTGCATGTACGGCACGAGGAGACCGCCGCCTTCGCCGCCGGCGCGGAGGCCCAGATCACCGGGAAGCTCACCGCCTGCGCGGGCTCCTGCGGCCCCGGCAACCTCCACCTCATCAACGGCCTCTACGACGCCCACCGCTCCATGGCCCCCGTCCTCGCCCTCGCCTCGCACATCCCCTCCAGCGAGATCGGCCTCGGTTATTTCCAGGAGACCCATCCGGACCAGCTGTTCCGTGAGTGCAGCCACTACAGCGAGCTGATCTCCAGCCCGAAGCAGATGCCCCGGCTGCTCCAGACCGCCATCCAGCACGCGGTCGGCCGCTCCGGCGTCAGCGTGGTCTCCCTGCCCGGCGACATCGCCGACCAGCCCGCCCCCGACAAGCCCGTCGAGACCGCCCTGGTCACCTCCCGGCCCACGGTCCGCCCCGGCGACACCGAGATCGACCGGCTTGTCCGGATGATCGACGCGGCAGACAAGGTCACCCTGTTCTGCGGCAGCGGCACGGCGGGCGCGCACGCGGAGGTCATGGAGTTCGCCGAGAAGATCAAGTCTCCGGTGGGACACGCCCTGCGGGGCAAGGAGTGGATCCAGTACGACAACCCGTTCGACGTCGGCATGAGCGGACTCCTCGGCTACGGCGCCGCCTACGAGGCCACCCACGAGTGCGATCTGCTGATCCTGCTCGGCACCGACTTCCCCTACAACGCCTTCCTGCCCCACGACGTCAAGATCGCCCAGGTCGACGTCCGGCCCGAACACCTCGGCCGCCGCTCCAAGTTGGACCTCGCCGTGTGGGGCGACGTACGCGAGACGCTGCGCTGTCTCATCCCGCGGGTGCGCACCAAGGAGAACCGGCGCTTCCTCGACAAGATGCTCAAGAAGCACGCCGACGCGCTGGAAGGGGTCGTCAAGGCGTACACCAGGAAGGTCGAGAAGCACATCCCGATCCACCCCGAGTACGTCGCCGCGGTGCTGGACGAACTCGCCGACGACGACGCCGTGTTCACGGTCGACACCGGCATGTGCAACGTCTGGGCCGCCCGCTACATCACCCCCAACGGCCGCCGCCGGGTCATCGGCTCCTTCTCCCACGGCTCGATGGCGAACGCGCTGCCCATGGCGATCGGCGCCCAGTTCACCGACCGCCGCCGCCAGGTGGTCTCCATGTCCGGCGACGGCGGATTCTCCATGCTGATGGGCGACTTCCTGACGCTGGTGCAGAACGATCTGCCGGTGAAGGTGGTCCTCTTCAACAACTCCTCGCTCAGCATGGTCGAGTTGGAGATGCTGGTCGCGGGACTGCCGTCGTACGGCACCGAGAACAGGAACCCCGACTTCGCGGCGGTCGCCGAGGCCTGCGGCGCCTACGGCGTGCGCGTGGAGAAGCCCAAGCAGCTCGCGGGCGCGCTCAAGGACGCCTTCAAGCACAAGGGACCGGCCCTCGTCGACATCGTCACGGATCCCAACGCCCTCTCCATCCCGCCGCGGATCAGCGCCGAGATGGTCACCGGCTTCGCCCTGTCCGCCTCGAAGATCGTCCTCGACGGCGGAGTGGGCCGCATGCTCCAGATGGCCCGCTCCAACCTCCGCAATGTCCCCCGGCCTTAGGGGGTGTTTTGAAAGTCCCGCACAGCACCCACGGCGCCCGGCGCGCACCCTCGCCGCACCGGCCAAAGACCCAAGTACGTCCAGTACGAGGGCCTTCGTCCAGCACGCCGAGGGCACGCACCGAACACCGCGGGCACCGCACAGGACTTTCAAAACACCCCCTAGGAGACGTACGGCCCCCACTCGCGCGCGGACGTGTCGTACCCATACCGGGGCAGGCCCTTGATGCCCGTCGTGCGCAGCGGGCGGCCCTGGTCGTCGATGCGGACCGTGCCGGTGCGGCCCTGGGAGGACCAGTCGAGTTCGAGGTACCAGCGGCAGTCGCAGCTCTCGGTGCGGGCCGTGACGAGCAGGACCTCCGGGTCCTCGGCGGAGACCCGGTAGGGCAGACGCATCGCCGGGATCGTGGTGCCCGAGTCGTTGCCGTCGACCGGGCGGGCGATCGGCCGGTCCTTGTCCAGGTCGACATCGAAGGAGCGCGGGGTCACCGCGCCCCCGCAGCCCTGGTCCATGGCGTAGGAGCGGCCCTCGGCGGGCGCCGCCCGGCCGACCACCCGGACCCGCAGGGCCTCCAGGACCACGGCCGTGGACGTCCGCCCCTGCACCGAGATCCGCACCATCGTCTCCCGCCCGTGCACCGCGCCCTGTGCCCCGGCCCAGGTCCTCGCGTCCTGCGGCGGCGGAGGCGGCGCCACCTGCGCCGGGGGCCGGTCGATGACGTAGTCGTGCCCGCAGCCCTGCGCCCACACGTGGGAGTCGGCGCTCCAGGTGAGCGGCGCTTGGCCCGTGGGCTCGCCCTTTCCGGACGGCGCGCCGGTGCTGGGGTCGGCGTCGGGTGACGAGGGCTTCGCCGAGCCGCTCTCCGAGGGCGACGGCCCGGTGGGCGAAGGGGACGGTGACGTGGGGGAGGGGCTCTTCGTCGCGCCGGGCGCGGAGGTACGGGGCCCGGCCTCCGGGCGTGCCTTGTCGCCGCCGCGCTCACCCCGGTCGGTGTCGAGGGCGGTGAGGGTGCCCAGGGTCGCGAGCAGCACGGAGGCCACGGCCGCGGCGACGGTGATCCTCCGGCGGCGGTACCAAGGGCCGGGGCCCGGCAGGCGCTGCGCAGCGGCGTCCGGTGTGGCGTCCTCCGCAGGAGCTGTCTCCTCCGGTTCGGTGGGTTCCGAGGGCTCGGCGGGTTCCGAGGGCTCGGCGGTTTCCTCGGATTGCGACGGTTGCGACGGTTCCGCGGATTCCGCCACCACCCCCCGGGGCCGCCGGCGCGCCGCCACCGCCGGCAGCCAGCGCCGGTGCAGTTCCATCCGCTCTTCCGCCGACGCCCCGCACAGCGCGGCGAAGCGCTCCACCGGGGCGAAGTCCTGGGGGACCGCGTCACCGGCGCAGTAGCGGTGCAGCGTGGAGGTGTTCATGCCCAGCCGGCGGGCCAGCGAGCCATAACTGCGATCGGTCCGCTCCTTGAACTGCCGTAGCAGTGCGGCGAACTCCTCGACCTCGTCCTGTCCCGACACCCTTCCCCCGTGTTCTCCCGCCCGGGACGGCATCCCAGGCACCCCATATACCTGCACGTCAGCCGGGATGGGATGGTTCCACCGCGGTGGAAGCGGCGTCCCTTGTTGCGTCCGGCGCCTGTGACCGCTGATGCTCTTGGTGTCGCACCGACGGCCGCCGGACCGACCAGCCGGCGGCGCGGTGTCGACGACCCACACCCACACTCGATCCACGGGGGACACCCATGCCCAAGCGCACCCGAGCAGGCGCGGTCACCGTACTCGCCGTCGCCGGCCTCACCGTCGGCGCGGCCCTCACGGTACCGGCCGGCGCCGCACCGAAGGCGGCGAGCGCGCCCCGCTTCCTGGCCGCCTCCGAACTCCCGCCGTACCTCTCCTCCACCTGGACCGCCGGCAAGGTCACCGACGGAGTCCCGGAGGAGATGCGGTTCTGTCTGGACGAGGCGCTGCTCGCCTACGACTCCCGGTACCGCCCCTTCCGCACCGACCTGGACGCCGGCGCCCGGCAGTTGACGATCGTCACCGGCACCGCCGCCAAGGCCAAGGCGCTGGCGAGCAGCCTCAACAAGGCGTTCAAGTCCTGCGCCGGGCGTATCGAGGCCGCGGACCCGGAGGTCGAGGCCAGGTACAAGTCCTACGGCTCGCTGCCCGTCGAGGAGGGCGCCCGCGTCCACGGACTGCACACCGAGACCTCCTGGGGCGCCACCGACATCCGGCTGCTCTCCGTCGGCCGGGACGGCCGGACCGTCACGGTCGTGGACTGGTCGCAGCTGGGTGACTTCTCGGACGCCCCGGTCTCCGCCTTCAAGAAGACCACCACCAAGGCCGTCAACAAGCTGTACTGACCGAGGCGTCGCCGGGGGATCCGGGGCCGCCCTCTCGCCACGGGGGTCGGGAGGGCGGCACCGCGCCGGTCGCATACGGCCGGATCGGCAGCCGGGGGTGGACAGTTCGGCCGATGCGTCCTCAGCCGGCGACGCCCCGAAAGCTCCGCTTCCGCGCGTCGGCGCCCCGCCGTTCACCCCGGTGTGACCCTTTCGTGGCCGAACGCCTGGTCGTTGACGATTCGACATGACTGTCACGTGCCCGACGGGGCATGGTTCCCGTGAACGTGTTCGAGATGGAGGGGAACGACATCGGCACGCGGGCGGGGGTCATGAAGAGGCAGGCACGAGGGGGCGGTCCCATCGCGATCGGGGCCTTCTCGGCGGACATGGTGGAGGACACGGCGGACGGCGTCGCGGAGCGGGCGCCCACGTCCCGGCTCAGGCGCAGACTCGGGCGCGCCGACCTCAGGGCGGTGCCCGAGGCACGCAGGGAGCTGAGGGAGCTCCTACGGCACTGGGGCAGACCCGGACGATCCGAGATAGCGGAGCTGCTGACCAGCGAACTCGTCACCAACGCCCTGGTCCACACCGACCATGACGCGGTCCTCACCGCCACGGTGGGACCGAGTGGACTACGGGTGGAGGTACGGGACTTCGTGGCCCGCAGGCCCAGCGTGTGCGTACCGAACGCCGACGACGGTACGCATGGCAGGGGCCTGGTGCTGGTGGAGTCCCTGGCGGACGCCTGGGGCGTACGGCCGCACGGCGTGGGCAAGGCGGTGTGGTTCGAACTGGACGCCGAGGCGGCATGAGCCGGCGGCCCGCATGACGACGGGAGGGGGTACGACCTGACGCCGTACCCCCTCCCGTGGTTCATCCGAGGAGAGCGGTTTTCAGCCGAACTGCTGCTCCAGATCCTTGAGCTTGCGCTCCAGGGAGTCCAGGCGCGGCAGTGCCATGGTGTCGTCCTCCGCGGTGAGGTCGACCACCGGGTCAGAACCACTGCGCACGGGCTGAAGGGAGGGCCGCGCGCGAACGGGCAGCTGCTCCGGCGACGATATGGCAGGCTCCGCGGTGACCCGGTCGGAGCCGCGCTCCACGGCCTGCACCTCGACCTCCACCTGCCGTCCGCCGCCACGGCCGACGAGCCCGCGGTGGCCACGGCTGATGGCCTTCAGCTGAGCGCGCTCCAAGCGCTGCTGGTCGCGCCGCCGCAGTCGCTGCTCGTCCTTCTTCAGCTTGTCCTCGCGCACTTCCTCGACCGCCTCGTCCAGGCTGCGCACATTCTCCAGGAGCATCAGCGACCAGGCCCGGTACGTCTCCCGGGGCGCCCGCAGCCAGCGGACGATGCGGATCTGCGGCAGGGGCCTGGGCACCAGACCCTGTTCGCGCAGGGCGGCCCGGCGGGTCTGCTTCAGCGCCCGGTCGAAGAGCACCGCCGCGGACAGGGACATGCCGGCGAAGAAGTGCGGGGCGCCTTCGTGGCCCACGCCCCTGGGGGCGTGCACCCAGTTGAACCAGGCCGCGGCCAACGCGAACGTCCATACGAGTATCCGGGAGCCGAAGGCCGCGTCACCGTGGCTCGCCTCGCGCACCGCGAGCACGGAGCAGAACATCGCCGCCCCGTCCAGGCCGAACGGGACCAGGTACTGCCAGCCGCCTTCGAGGCCGAGGTTCTGCTCGCCGAATCCGACCAGGCCGTGGAAGGAGAGCGCCGCGGCCACCGCGGCACAGCAGAACAGGAGCACATAGGAGACCGTGCCGTATATGGCCTCCTTGCGCCTGCGGCGCCCTTCGCTGCGCTCCCACGAGTCGTCGGCACTCGTGTCCTTCCCCGAGGGGCGCTTTCCGCGCGCGAGCACCGCCACCGCCACCAGCGTGCCCAGGAGCAGTACGGTGCCCGGAAGCAGCCAGTTCAGCGATATGTCGGTCAGTCTCATCTGGGGTCCCTTGCATTGGGATAGGGCGTAACGCCCGCCATAGTGGCCCAATCCCACCGGCCCTCAGGGGGTTTCGGGGCAAGAGGCCGCCAAGGAGGTGCAAGGGGATGCCCAGGGCGGCGTTCTTCTCGAACTGCCGCTTGAGAGGCGGGAGTTGAGTTCGAATAAGACTACCCGTACGGGTGGTTCCACGGAAAGTTCCTGCGACGGGTGAGGAAGTTGTGAAACGCCTGTAACCCTGCGGGGGGTCCGGGGGAGTTGATCTTATGGGAGCGCGCGAGGCGCTCGTGCCCGCGCGCGGCTCAACTCGCCGCTGCCACCAGCTTGGTGACGCGGTCCCTGTCGCAGGTGCGCGGGCAGGTGGCGCAGGTGTCCTCGGGCCGGAGTGTGTAGAACATGCAGCAGCTCACCCGGTCCCGGGTGGGCATCGGTTCGCCGTTCGGACCTGTCAGGACGCGGAAGGCGGCGGAACCGGCGTACGGCTTGGTCGAGCCCGGCAGCAGCAGCTCCAGCTCGCGCATCGCGCGCTCCTCCTCGCCGAGGAGGCCGGCGATGTACCACAGGCTCTCCACGATCTCGTCGGTCGCCATGCCCCACAGGGCGCGGCCGCGACGGCGCATGCGGGGGCCGAAGCCGGCGAGGACGGGTTCGAGGTGCTCGGCGACGGCGTCCCGGACCTCGGCGCGCAGGGCCTCCTCGTCCGGGAGGACGCGGGCGTCGGGGAGGGCGGCCGCCGGATCGCCGGGCAGACAGGCGAAGCCGGTGGTCGGGCGGACCGCCATCCGGCCGAGGGCGAGGCCGGGCGCGGTGCGGTCGTAGGAGACATGCGTCACGGGAAGGCGGGGGACGCGGCGGTGCAGGAACCAGGGGACGGTGATCAGAAGGCAGGCTGGCCAGGCGTAGCGGTGCAGTCCGAAGCTCGCGGTGACGTCCGGGCGGGCTCGCTGGTCGTAGTCGCGCTGGACCTGCTCGTCGTCCCAGGTCAGGAAGGTGTCGAGGGCGGTGCCCCCGGCGGCGAGCTCGGCGGCCGAGACCCAGCCGGGGCCGGTGGGGGCGGGGTCCGTGGGGCCGAGTTCGGTCACCGCGAGTGACGGGAAGACCTCGGTGAGCCGTATGTACGCGTCCGTGGTGGCCGAACGGGGCACAGGCATCCGGGACTCCCGATTCAGTGCGGTTTTCAGGTAAGCCTTACCTTACCCAAGATCCTGTGGATTTGAACTGACGGCCTGTGCGCTTATGGTGCTTGACGGACGAGTAACAACCCGCCGTAATGACCCCAAGACCGACACGTCCGCAGGAGGAGCCCGTGAACCAGGGTGCGCAGGGCTCCGCCGAGGCGCGGGCCGCCCAGATGCCGGGAGCGCCGCAGGTCCGGGGCGAGGCGAGGGTGCCCGCCCAGCCGGGCGCCGCGGAGGTGGGCCGGGTCCGTGGCGAACACACCCACAGCGAGCCGCCGATTCCGCGGCCTCGGGCGGCCGTTCAGCGTTCCTCGGTACGGGGGCAGATCCTGGACGCGCTGCGTACGGCGCTGGTGACGGGGGAGTTGGCGCCGGGCGAGGTGTACTCGGCCCCCGCGCTGGGCGAGCGTTTCGGTGTCTCCGCGACCCCGGTCCGTGAGGCGATGCAGCAGCTCGCCCTCGAAGGCGCCGTGGAGGTCGTACCGAACCGGGGCTTCCGGGTGGTACGGCGAGGCGCCCGCGAGCTGGCGGAGCTGGCCGAGGTAAGGGCCCTGATCGAGGTCCCGGTGATGCTGCGCCTGGCGAGGACGGTCCCGGTGGAACGCTGGGCCGATCTGCGCCCGTTGGCGGAGGCGACGGTCCGGGCGGCCTCCAGCGGCTGCCGGGCGACGTACGCCGAGGCGGACCGGGCCTTCCACTCGGCGGTCCTGTCCCTCGCGGGCAACGAACAACTCGTCCACATCGCCGAGGACTTGCACCGCCGCTCCCAGTGGCCGCTCATCGGCGCCGCGCCCGGCCGCGGCCGCGCGGACCTGATCGCGGACGCGGCCGAACACGCGGCGCTGCTGGACGCGTTGATCGCCCGGGACCTGGACGTGGTGCGGGCCTTGGTGGGGGAGCACTTCGCGGGGGCCTCGTAAGCCCCTGAGGTCAGGCCGTCGCCGCCCCCGTCGCCGGCGGCCCCTGCGCCAACTGACGGGCCAGCCAGGTCGGTACGCCGCCCAGCAGGCGGAACAGGCGCCGGGCTTCCTCCCGCAGGCGCGAAGCCTCCGGTTCCGGCTCCGTGTCCGCCAGGGACGCCAGCGCGGGAGCCGTGCCGACCAAGTAGCCCAACTCCTCCCTGATCCGCAGGGATTCGGAGAAGCCGTGCCGGGCCTCCGCCAACTCGCCGTCGCGCAGGGCCAGTCCCGCCAGATGGCGCCAGGTGAAGGACAGCAGCAGCGGATCCGCATGGGCCGTCGCCGCCGCGTGCGCCCGGCGGTAGGCCGCCCGCGCCGCCTGCGGGGAGTGCGCCAGGTTCTCCGCCAGCAGACCCCGGCGATAGTCCAGAAGCGCCCGTCCGGGCGCCCCCGGAGGGATCAGCGCCGCCGCCCGCCCCAGTGCCGCCCGCGCCTCGTCGGCCCGGTCCCGGACCGTGTGCAGCGTGGCCGCATAGGCAAGTTGCCCGCGTTCACAAGCGGCCGCCCCCCGCTCCTCGTCGCTGTGCGCCACGGCCTCCGCCGTACGCAGCGCGTCCTCCGCGTCCGCCCAGCCCTGCTCGGTGTACAGACACCGTTCCACCAGCAGCGACGCCCGTTGGAGGGAGGCCGCCGGGGTCTCGGGCCGCAGCAGGGCCGCCGCGTCGGCCCAGCATGCCCGTGAGCGCAGCCGCCATACCGCGGTCTGGAGTGGATCGTCACCGGCGGTCGTTCCGTTACCAGACATGGCGGTATGCGCCACGTTGCCCTCCCCGAGCACGCCTTTGAGCTTTGAGTGGTGGCCGCATTTCAGCATCTGCGGGCCGCACAGGCCAAGGGGGTAGGTGAAGGATTTCACAAAGTCGTGGGACAGCGGCCCTCGTTGGGGCATGCCCCGCGTGACCTCAGCTCATCCGCAACGCCAGGAAGAAATCGAGCTTGTCCTCAAGCCGGGACAGGTCGCGGCTCGTCAACTGCTCGATTCTGCCCACCCGGTAGCGCAGGGTGTTGACGTGGAGGTGCAGCCGGGTGGCGCAGCGTGTCCAGGAGCCGTCGCAGTCCAGGAACGCCTCCAGCGTCGGGATCAGCTCGGCGCGGTGACGGCGGTCGTAGTCCCGCAGCGGGTCCAGCAGACGCGCGGTGAAGGCCCGGCGGACGTCGTCGGGGACGAACGGCAGCAGCAGGACGTGCGAGGCCAGCTCCTGGTGGCCCGCAGCGCACACCCGCCCGGGGCGCGCCGCCGCCACCCTGCGGGCATGCCGTGCCTCCTCCAGCGCCCCGCGCAGCCCCTCCGCCGAGTGCACCGCCGCGCTGACGCCGAGGGTGACCCGGCCGTCGTCGTCGAGCCCTGCCGAGAGCGGGTCCCGTACCGACTCCAGGAGGTGGTCGGCGAGGATGCCCTCCTCCGAGCCGTCGTGCTCGGTGGCGACGGCGGGCAGCGGGACCAGCGCGATCGCCTCGTCGCCCGTGTGCGCCACCGCGATACGGTCCGAGGGCTCGGGGCCCATGGCCAGCGGGTCGACCAGGATCTCCTCCAGCAGCGACTGGGCCACCGGACCGCCCTCCACCTCACCGCCCTCCCACTCGACGCGGGCCACCACGACCTGCCAGTGCGGGGCCGCGCCCAGACCGGGCAGCAGCACCGGGGCGGCCACCCTCAGACGGGCGGCGATCTCGGCGGGCGCGGCGCCCGTCTGGACCAGCTCCAGGACCTCCTGCGCCAGCCGGCGACGCACCGTGCGGGCCGCGTCCCGGCGGTCCCGCTCGACGGCGATCAGCTGGGTGACGCCCTGCAGCAGGTCCAGCCGCTCCTCGGGCCAGTCTCCGGCGTCCGCCTCCACGGCCAGCAGCCAGTCCGACAGCACCGTCTCGCGCACATCGCGCGAGGCCTGCGGGGAACGGCCGGTGCTGCGGATCGGGAACAGGGAGTACGGCGTCGCGTCGAGCGTGAACCGGTGCGGGCCGCGCCGGCCGGTGCGGGCCGCGGCGAGGTGCTCGGCGGCGAGCTTGGCGCACATGTCGGCGGGCAGGGCCGGACCGCTCGCCTTCGAACCGGCGATCAGCCGTCCGGTGGGGGAGAGCACCCAGGCGCGCAGGTCCAGGTCCGAGCCCAGCAGGTCGAGGACGACGTCCGGGCCGCCGCCCGCCGGGCCCGAGGTCATCATGCGGCGGTGCCGGTCCACGACCGCCGCGAGGTCCCCCGCGCGTTCGCCGGAAACCTGCCGTACGACATGCTCGGTGATCGTCGCGAAGGCCACCGACTCGTGGACGGCGAACAGCGGCAGCCGGTTCCGGGCGCAGGCCGTCACCAGGTCCTCGGGGACGTCGCCGAGCTCGGCCTCCCCGGCCGCGAGGGCGGCCACCCCGGCCTGCGCGAGGATCCGTACGAACGGCTCCGAGTCGTCGGCGTCCCGGCGCCAGGCGAGGCCCGTGAGCACCAGCTCGCCGCCTGAGAGGTAGCGGCTGGGGTCCCGCAGATCCGTGGTCATCACGCCACGGACGGTGCGGTCGAGCTCCTCTTCGCCGCCGAGCAGCTTGAGGCCCAGCGCGTCCGTGTCGAGCAGTGCGCGCAGCCGCATTCTCGTCGCCGCCGTTCTTTGTCTCGAAATCTACGATGGATCCAGGTGGACGGGGTGGTCTCGGGCCAGTCCGGCGGGCCGGTGAGCGATGCTCGCCGCCCCGCGGGTCGCGTTTCGGCTGTGTCCCAGGTCACGTGGTGTACGTCGCACGTTTCCACAGGAGAACCAGGAGGTTACTGATGACCTCCGTTCATACGAATCTACAAGATGACCAGCCTGGCCAGCCAACTCCTTCATGGTTTCCGTGACTGACCCCGGTGGAGCAGGGGGCGGTGTACTGACACCACTCCGCGTTAACAGCACGTGAACGAGCCGGGCCCGCCGCACACGGATTGGCTCAATCTGTACGACTTCCAAGAGCACTGAGACGAAGAAGAGAGCCGGTCATGGACTTCCTTCGCCCCGCCAGCTGGGAGGAGGCGCTCGCCGCGAAGGCCGAGCACCCCACCGCTGTGCCGATTGCGGGTGGCACCGATGTGATGGTCGAGATCAACTTCGACCACCGCCGGCCCGAGTACCTCCTCGACCTCAACCGCATCGGCGACCTCTACGAGTGGGAGGTCGGCGAGGAGAGCGTGCGGCTCGGCGCCTCCGTGCCGTACACCAGGATCATGGAGAACCTCCGCGCCGAGCTGCCGGGTCTCGCCCTCGCCTCGCACACGGTCGCCTCCCCGCAGATCCGCAACCGCGGCGGCGTCGGCGGCAACCTCGGCACCGCCTCCCCGGCCGGCGACGCCCACCCCGCGCTCCTCGCGGCGGGCGCCGAGGTCGAGGTCGAGTCGGTGCGCGGCAGCCGCCGTATCCCGATCGACGAGTTCTACACCGGAGTGAAGCGCAACGCGCTGGCGCCCGACGAGCTGATCCGCGCGGTGCACATCGACAAGGCGGACGGGCCCCAGCAGTACTCGAAGGTGGGCACGCGCAACGCCATGGTCATCGCCGTGTGCGCCTTCGGGCTCGCGCTGCACCCCGGGACGCGGACCGTGCGAACCGGCATCGGCTCGGCCGCGCCCACGCCCGTGCGGGCCAAGGCCGCCGAGGAGTTCCTGAACGCCGCGCTGGAAGAGGGCGGCTTCTGGGACAACGGAAAGATCATCACCCCGTCGGTCGCCAAGCAGTTCGCGGACCTGTGCGCCGCCGCCTGCAACCCGATCGACGACGTCCGGGGCACGGCGAGCTACCGCCGCCACGCGGTCGGCATCATGGCCCGCCGCACGCTGACCTGGACCTGGGAGTCCTACCGCGGCACCGCCGCCCACACGGAGGGAGTCGCCTGATGCGTGTCAACTTCACTGTCAACGGACGTCCGCAGGAAGCCGACGACGTGTGGGAGGGCGAGTCCCTGCTGTACGTGCTGCGCGAGCGGCTCGGTCTGCCCGGTTCCAAGAACGCCTGTGAGCAGGGCGAGTGCGGCTCCTGCACGGTCCGCCTGGACGGCGTCCCGGTGTGTTCCTGTCTGGTCGCCGCCGGTCAGGTCGAGGGCCGTGAGGTCGTGACCGTCGAGGGGCTCGCCGACTTCGCCAAGCAGCGCGCCGAGGGCGGTTGCGCGACCGGGGCCTGCGGCACCGCCGAGGGCCAGGACTCGCAGACCGGCGAGGGCACCGAACTCTCCCCCGTGCAGCAGGCGTTCATCGACGCCGGCGCCGTCCAGTGCGGCTTCTGCACCCCGGGTCTGCTGGTCGCCGCCGACGAGATGCTGGAGCGCAACCCCAACCCGAGCGACGCGGACATCCGCGAGGCGCTCTCGGGCAACCTGTGCCGCTGCACCGGCTACGAGAAGATCATGGACGCGGTCCGCCTGGCGGCCGCCAGGCAGGGAGAGGCGGTCTGACGATGCCCACCAACGGCGCTCCCCTTGGTGCTCCCACCAAGGTCACCCAGGGTTCCCCGACCAAGGGCGGCATCGGTGAGTCCACGCTCCGCCCGGACGGCACCCTCAAGGTCACCGGCGAGTTCGCGTACTCGTCCGACATGTGGCACGAGGACATGCTCTGGGGCCAGATCCTCAGATCGACGGTCGCCCACGCCGAGATCGTGTCCATCGACACGAGCCAGGCCCTCGCCATGCCGGGCGTCTACGCCGTCATGACCTACGACGACCTGCCGACCGCGGTGAAGAACTACGGCCTGGAGATCCAGGACACCCCGGTGCTCGCGCACGGCAAGGTACGTCACCACGGTGAGCCGGTGGCGATCGTCGCCGCCGACCACCCGGAGACCGCCCGCCGCGCCGCCGCGAAGATCCACGTCGAGTACCGCGAGCTGCCGGTCATCACCGACGAGGCCTCCGCGACCGCGCCCGACGCGATCCTGGTGCACGAGAACCGCGACGACCACCACATCGGCCACGTCCCGCACCCCAACATCGTGCACCGCCAGCCGATCATCCGCGGCAACGCCGAAGAGGCCGCCAAGAAGGCCGACGTCATCGTCAAGGGCGAGTACACCTTCGGCATGCAGGACCAGGCGTTCCTCGGCCCGGAGTCCGGCCTCGCCGTGCCGGAGGAGGACGGCGGCGTCCACCTCTACATCGCCACCCAGTGGCTGCACTCCGACCTCAAGCAGATCGCCCCTGTCCTCGGCCTGCCCGAGCGCAAGGTCCGGATGACGCTCGCCGGCGTCGGCGGCGCGTTCGGCGGCCGCGAGGACCTGTCGATGCAGATCCACGCCTGTCTGCTGGCCATGCGCACCGGCAAGCCCGTCAAGATCGTCTACAACCGCTTCGAGTCCTTCTTCGGGCACGTCCACCGCCACCCTGCCAAGCTCTACTACGAGCACGGCGCCACCAAGGACGGCAAGCTCACCCACCTCAAGTGCCGGATCGTCCTGGACGGCGGCGCCTACGCGTCGGCCTCCCCGGCGGTCGTCGGCAACGCCTCCTCGCTGAGCGTGGGGCCGTACGTCGTCGACGACGTCGACATCGAGGCCATCGCCCTCTACACCAACAACCCGCCCTGCGGCGCGATGCGCGGCTTCGGCGCGGTCCAGGCGTGCTTCGCCTACGAGGCGCAGATGGACAAGCTGGCGGCGGAACTCGGTATGGACCCGGTGGAGTTCCGGCAGCTCAACGCCATGGAGCAGGGCACCATCATGCCGACCGGGCAGCCCGTCGACTCGCCGGCCCCGGTCGCCGAACTCCTGCGCCGCGTCAAGGCGATGCCGCTGCCGCCGGAGCGCGAGTGGGAGAGCTCCGAGGGCGTGGACGTACGGCAGCTGCCCGGCGGTCTGTCCAACACCACGCACGGTGAAGGCGTCGTGCGCGGTGTCGGCTACGCGGTCGGCATCAAGAACGTCGGCTTCTCCGAGGGCTTCGACGACTACTCCACCGCCAAGGTGCGCATGGAGGTCGTGGGCGGCGAGCCCGTCGCGACCGTGCACACCGCGATGGCGGAGGTCGGCCAGGGCGGAGTCACCGTCCACGCCCAGATCGCCCGCACCGAGCTCGGTGTCACCCAGGTGACCATCCACCCCGCCGACACCCAGGTGGGCAGCGCCGGTTCGACCTCCGCGTCGCGTCAGACGTACGTCACCGGCGGCGCCGTCAAGAACGCCTGTGAGCTGGTCCGCGAGAAGGTGCTGGAGATCGGGCGCCGCAAGTTCGGCTCCTACCACCCCGCTTGGGCCACCGCCGAGCTGCTGCTGGAGGGCGGCAAGGTCGTCACCGACGGCGGCGAAGTGCTGGCCGACCTGGTGGACGTCCTCGAAGGCGAGGCCGTCGAGGTCGAGGAGGAGTGGCGGCACCGGCCGACCGAGGCCTTCGACCTGCGCACAGGACAGGGCAACGGACACGTCCAGTACAGCTTCGCGGCCCACCGCGCGGTCGTCGAGGTCGACACCGAGCTCGGCCTGGTCAAGGTCATCGAACTGGCCTGCGCCCAGGACGTCGGCAAGGCGCTCAACCCGCTCTCCGTCATCGGCCAGATCCAGGGTGGCACCATCCAGGGCATGGGCATCGCGGTGATGGAGGAGATCGTCGTCGATCCCAAGACCGCCAAGGTCAGGAACCCGTCCTTCACGGACTACCTCCTCCCCACGATCCTCGACACGCCGACCATCCCCGTCGACGTGCTCGAACTCGCCGACGACCACGCCCCGTACGGGCTGCGCGGCATCGGCGAGGCACCCACCCTGTCCTCGACTCCGGCCGTCCTCGCGGCGATCCGGAACGCGACCGGGCTGGAGCTCAACAGGACGCCGGTACGGCCGGAACACCTCACCGGTCAGGCGTAGCGAAACACCGCCAGTCTCTCCGGGCGGCGCCGGGAACGTCACACTTCGCCGCGCCGCCCGGAGTACCAAGAGATCGTTCGTCTCGGGCCGTCCCCCGGGTCGTGCGGCCGAAGCACCTTCCCAAATCCCGTAGCCGCGCCCGCGGTTGCCCATACGGGTGCCCCTGTGAACCTTGGGAGTAGGCCCACATGACCCAGCAGTCACTGGAGCCGAAGACCGTCGCCGACGACGCGGGTGAAGGCACCCTCGTCCCGGCCGGACGGTCCTGGCTCGACCGGTACTTTCACATATCCAAGCGAGGCTCCACGGTCACGCGCGAAGTGCGCGGCGGCGTCACCACCTTCATGGCGATGGCGTACATCCTCCTCCTCAACCCCCTGATCCTGTCCGGCAAGGACGCGGCGGGGGACACCCTCGCCCAGGGCGCCCTGATCACCGCGACCGCGTTCGCGGCGGCCCTCTCCACGCTGCTGATGGGCTTCTTCGGCAAGGTGCCGCTCGCCCTCGCCGCCGGCCTCTCCGTCTCCGGCGTCCTCGCCTCCCAGGTCGCCCCGCAGATGACCTGGCCGCAGGCCATGGGCATGTGCGTGATGTACGGCGTGGTCATCATGCTGCTGGTCGTCACCGGCCTGCGCGAGATGATCATGAACGCGATCCCGCTCGCGCTCAAGCACGCCATCACCATGGGCATCGGTCTGTTCGTCGCCCTGATCGGCTTCTACAAGGCCGGCTTCGTCCAGCAGGGCGAGGCCACCCCGGTCACCCTGGGCCCGACGGGCGAACTGGCGGGCTGGCCCGTGCTGTTGTTCGCCGTGACCCTGCTGGGCATCTTCATGCTCCAGGCCCGTGGCATCCCCGGCTCCATCCTGATCGGCATCATCGGCGGCACCGTGCTCGCCGTCGCCCTCAACGCCTTCGACGTCATCGACCCCGAGCAGTGGGCGAGCGGCGCTCCCGAACTGCACGGCAGCGCGGTGTCCATGCCGGACTTCTCGATCTTCGGTGATGTCGAGTTCGGCGGCTGGGGCGAGGTCGGCGCGATGACGGTCGGCATGATCGTGTTCACGCTGGTGCTCGCCGGGTTCTTCGACGCGATGGCCACCATCATCGGCGTCGGCACCGAGGCCAAGCTCGCCGACGACAAGGGCCGGATGCCGGGCCTGTCCAAGGCGCTGTTCATCGACGGCGCGGGCGGCGCGATCGGCGGCGTCTCCGGCGCCTCCGGTCAGACCGTCTTCGTGGAGTCGGCGACGGGCGTCGGCGAGGGAGCCCGTACGGGCCTGTCCTCGGTCGTCACCGGCCTGTTCTTCGCGGCCTGTCTCTTCTTCACCCCGCTCACGGCGATCGTGCCCGGCGAGGTCGCCGCCGCGGCCCTGGTCGTCATCGGCGCCATGATGATGATGAACGCCCGGCATGTGGACTGGTCCGACCGCGCCACCGCGATCCCGGTCTTCCTGACCGTCGTGATCATGCCGTTCACGTACTCCATCACCGCGGGTGTCGCCGCCGGCGTCATCTCGTACGTCGCCATCAAGACCGCCCAGGGCAAGGTCCGCGAGATCGGGGCGTTCATGTGGGCCCTGACGGTGATCTTCGTGGTGTTCTTCGCCCTCAACCCGATCGAGAGCTGGATGGGCGTGCAGTAGCCGCTCGCCCTCCGCACAACCGCCTTAAGGAGACCGAGAGATGCTGGACATCGCCGAGGAACTGCACCGGTGGGTCGAGCAGGGGCGTGACTTCGCCGTGGCGACCGTGGTCGCGGTCGGCGGCAGCGCACCTCGCCAGCCCGGCGCCGCGCTCGCGGTGGACACCGAGGGCACGGCGATCGGCTCGGTCTCCGGCGGCTGTGTGGAGGGCGCGGTCTACGAACTGTGCGGGCAGGCGCTGGAGGACGGCGAAACCGTCCTGGAGCGCTTCGGGTACAGCGACGAGGACGCTTTCGCCGTGGGTCTCACCTGCGGCGGCATCATCGACATCCTCGTCACCCCGGTACGGGCCGCGGATGCGGCCCGCCCGGCCATCGCGGCCGCGCTGGCCGCCGCTGCCCGAGGGGAGGCGGCGGCGCTGGCACGGATCGTGTCGGGCCCCGCGGAACTGATGGGCCGGGCGTTGGTGGTCCGGCCCGAGGGCGGCTCCTACGACGGCGGCTTTGGCGCCCACCCCGAGCTGGACCGCACGGTTGCCGCCGAGGCGGGTGCCTTTCTGGACGCCGGCCGCACCGGCACCCTGGAGATCGGAGAGCAGGGCTCTCGCTGCGGAGCACCGCTCACGGTTCTCGTCGAGTCCTCCGTTCCGCCGCCCCGGATGATCGTCTTCGGCGCGATCGACTTCGCGTCGGCGCTGGTGCGGATCGGCAAGTTCCTGGGCTACCACGTGACGGTCTGCGACGCCCGGCCCGTCTTCGCGACGAGGACCCGCTTCCCCGAGGCCGACGAGATCGTCGTCGAGTGGCCGCACACCTACCTGGAGCGCACCCAGGTCGACGCCCGCACGGTCCTGTGCGTGCTCACCCACGACGCCAAGTTCGACGTACCCCTGCTCCGGCTCGCTCTGCGGCTGCCCGTCGCCTACGTCGGCGCCATGGGCTCGCGCCGCACCCACCTGGAGCGCAACGAGCGGCTGCGCGAGGTCGGCGTCACCGAGCTGGAGCTGGCGCGCCTGAGGTCCCCGATCGGGCTCGACCTCGGCGCGCGTACGCCCGAGGAGACCGCCCTGTCGATCGCCGCCGAGATCGTCGCGAACCGCCGTGGCGGCAGCGGGGTCTCACTGACCGGCGCCCACACGCCGATCCATCACGACACGGCCTCGGCACCGGCCGGGCGGATCGGCTCGGTGGCCTGAGAGGCGGCCCCCCGCACCGCGGGCTGGTCCGGCCAGGCGAACGCGTAGTCCGGGGCACCGCCCCGGCTCAGCCGTACGAAGCGCAGCAGTTCACGCGCGATGCCCGCGTTGCCCATCGCCCAGCCGGTCTCCGGTTCAAGACCGCTCGGGGTCGCCCGGTGCTCCACGTTCGACCAGCGGGCGCCGTCCGCGTCCCGGGTCGCGTGCGCGGCGATGTCCGCGACCAGGACCCGGGCGAAGTCCGGGGAGTCGTCCTGCTCCGCGATCCGGTCACAGGCCAGCGCGAGCACACCCGCCGTGCCGCAGCAGCGGCCGTTGTTGTCCCAGAAGCCCGGGCTCAGCCGCGCGGGCAGCCCGGAGCGGGTGACGGTGTGCCAGCAGCGGTCCGCCAGAGCCGACCAGGCGGAGTCGTCGAGGGCGTCCCGCAGCAGCCGGAACACCTGGGCGTCCCCGGCCGGGCCGTGACACCAGCCGTAGTTGTAACGCGCGGTCGGCTCGCCGCCGTGCCGGGGGTCGGAGTGCGGGACCAGGAAGCCGTCGGGGCCCGCCTCGTCACGGGAGACGACATCCGCGGCGCCCGCGAGCGCCGGCGCGGTGAGGTCCGCGCGACCGGATGCGACACCGATCGCGGCCAGCGCGGGCACGATGCCGAGCGTGCCGTGCGAGATGTGGTGCATCCGCCCGGGCACACCGGGGCGGTGCGGCCACTGGACCCCGGCCGCGGTCCGCTCCGCCGCGTCGAGGTACGGCTCCACGGCCCGTACGGCGAACTCGGTGTCCCCGAGCGCCAGCGCGCCCAGGCCGATCCCGGCGTTGCCGCCCATCAGCTCGAACAGCTCGCCCCAGCGCGTCCCGTCGAAGCGGGACCGCACGACCGCCATCGCCCGGTCCGCGGCGGCACCGGCGACGGCGTCGCCCAGCTCGTCGTGGACGGCGCGCAGCGCGAGCGCCATGCCGGTGAGGCCGAAATACAGGGAGCTGTCCTCCGTGTCCTCCACGGCGGCGGCGAGACTCCGGGCGGCGCGCAGGGCGGTGTCGGCGTAGGCGTCGTCGCCGAAGTGGCGCCAGGCCTCCAGCAGCACCGGCACGATCCCGGCCGTGCCGTTGTAGAACATCGTCTCCGGCGCCTCGTCGGACGGCCGTACGGGCCAGCCGAGGCCGCCTTCCCCGACCTCCCGCGCCTGTGCGAGCAGCCAGCGCAGCGCGTCCGCCGCGAGCTCCTCGACCTCGTCAACTTCCGGTCCCGCGGCCTGGTTTGAGATCATGACGCCCAGTCTGTCAGGCGCCGCTCAGGCCCGGCGCAGCAGGCGGTTCACCGCCCGCCCGAAGACATACCGAGCCGCCGTCCGCAGCGGCCCGTCGAAGAGCCCCGGCAGCAGCCGGAGCCGCAGCTCCTCGCGCCACACGACACGCGCCCGCCCGCCCGGACCCGTACGCACCTCGATCTCCGCCCAGCCCAGCACCACCCGGCCCCGCTTCTCCAGTCGGCACAGACCGGGCGCGTCCTCGGCCGGCGGCCGCCACACGGTGACCTCCATCCGGTCGTCGAAGGCGAGCGGACCGAGGCCCGAACGCGCCACGAAGACCGTGCCCTCCCGGTTCGGCCCGGGGGTCACCACGGTGACGCGGGTCAGCGGGACCACCTCCCCATGGCGAGGCCACTCGGTGAGGCGGCGCCAGGCCTCGTCGGGGGAGAGCGGCGCCGTGCGTTCGAGCTGAAAGTTGACCACCGCCCGATCCTAAGGAATCGGGCCTGGTGAGCGGCGTGCTCGTATACGGCTCACACCCATGGACCAACGCGCGGTCGACGGGGACGGCCGGTTGCCGCCTATCAGACCCGCACACCTGTACGGCACCATGAGCGCGACCGCCACCACCCGGGCCGGAGGGCGTTCTCGTGGGCCGTGAACCGTACGGAAGACTGGACGAGTTGCAGCGCGACCCCCGAGCTGTCGCGCGGCCTCCTCGGGGGTCTCGCGGGCGAGGGCCACACCGAGGGTGATCCGGGCCGTCAGCGCGGGCGGCCACGCGGGATCGGTGTGCGGGACCGTCGGCGCGGGCATCGGCTGCGGACTCGTGGTCCACGGCCAGGAGGTGGCCGGGGCGCACGGAGTGGCCGGGGAGATCGGGCATGTCGCCATCGACCCGGCGGGCCCCAAGTGCCGGTGCGGCAACCGGGGTTGTGTGGAGGCCATCGCGGCGGACGCCGCCATCCTCGACCGCGTCCGCGAGACGACCGGAGCCGAGGTCGCCGGCACCGCCGAGGCCATCGACCTCGCCCACCAGGGGCACCCCGGGGTGCGGGAGGTGTACGCCGCGGCCGGAGAGGCGATCGGCCAGCGCCGGGCTGCCGTCGTATGTGCAGGTCGTGGCGCCGGTCAGCAGGGTGGAGGCGACGAGGTTCCACATCATCCAGTGGGTGGTGGTGTACCACAGCAGGCGGTCGCCAGGGCCGAGGTCCGAGTGCAGGCAGAGCGTCTTCAGGTGCTCCAGCACGACACGCCGTGGCCGTGCACGATGCCCTTGGGCAGGCCCGTGGTGCCGGAGGAGAACACCACCCACAGCGGATGGTCGAACCGGACCGGCGTGCAGGCGAGTTCTTCGGGGCGGGCGGCGACGTCCTTCCACGGGACCACCAGGGAGGGGTAGGTGGCGTCGGGCCAGGGCAGGCCCACGTGGTTCACCAGCAGCGTGGCCTTCAACGTCGGCAGCGCCTGCGCCAGTTCGAGGGCCGCGTCGCGGCGATCACGGGTGGTGCCGTTGAAGAGGTAGCCGTCGGCGGCCACCAGGACGGTGGGCTCCAGCTGGGCGAACCGGTCGGCGGCGGCCTTGGGCGCGTAGGCCTGCCCGCACACCGACCAGACGGCGCCGAGACTCGCCGCCGCCAGGAACGCGACGATCGCGTCCGTGCGGTGTGCAGCAGGGCCGCCCAGTCGGCGGTCGCCGTGAAGTCGTGGCGGCCGGAGGGGATCACGTCCATGACGACCCGGTCCGGGCGCAGCAGCACGGCGTCCGCCCGCCCCGCGCGCAGCCAGCTCGCGAGCCGGCCGTCGTCCCCGAGGCCGGCCGCGACGACGGTCCGTGCACCGAGGCCGTCGGCGACCGCCTGCGAGGACGGCGACAGCGGTACGGCCGTCAGCACGGCGAAGCAGTCACCGAGCAGGTCGTCGAGGCGGACCCGGTGGCCGTCGGAGGTCACCCACGGCTGCGGGCAGAAGCGGCCCCCGAGACCGCGGCGCCGGTGGTGCACGAGCGGACCGGCGGTCAGGGCCGGACTGAGGTCGCGTACGGCCGCCGTACCCAGGCCGGGGACCCGGACGGCCGCGCCCAGGAGCCCGCGCCGGAGGGCGGCGGCGCCGTCCTGGCCGCCGGTCATGGCCCAGCCCATGGCGACCGCGAGCCGAATCACGTAGCGGGCGTGCGGCTTGCGTTCACTCTCGTACGTGTCCAACAGCCGGTCGTCCGCGCCCTGTTGGAGGACCCGGGCGAGCTTCCAGGTCAGGTTGTACGCGTCGCGCATGCCCGCGCACAGTCCCTGCCCGATGAACGGCGGGGTGAGGTGGGCCGCGTCGCCGAGGAGGAACACGCGACCCCGGCGCCAGCGGTCGGCGAGCCGCGCCCGGAAGGTGTACCGCGCCTGCCGCAGCACCTCGAAGTCGGCGCCGTGCGCGAGGTCCACCCAGGGGGCGACCAGCGCCCGCAGCCGCTCGTGATCCAGCTCGGAGTCGTCCTTCAGCCGGAACTCCCAGCGGTAGCGGTCCTCGCCGATCCGCATGAACGTGCCGGGACGCCGCGGATCACAGATCTGCTCGACGCCCTCCCAGCAGCGGACCGGGAGGCTCGTGCGCACATCGATGACCGTCCAGCGCTCCTCGAAGCGCAGATCCTCCCATCGGGCGCCGATGGCGTCGCGGACGAGGCTGCCCGCGCCGTCGCAGCCGAGGACGGCGTCCGCCCGCAGCCGGTGCTCGCCGGTGTCGTCGCGGTAGGTCACACGGACCCCGGCGCCGTCCTGCTCGACGCCGACGACCTCCGCCCCGCCGCGCAGCTCGCACTGCGGAGTGCGGGCCAGGGCGTCACGCAGCACCCGCTCCAGCTCGGGCTGGTCGAACATGCTGGTCTGCGGGAAGCCATGGGCTCCCTGCGCGGTGCGCGGGAACTCGGCCATCACCCGGAGCCGGGCGTCCAGCAGCCGCAGTCCCCGCGCGGGGCGGGCGATCGCGGCGAACTCCTCCTGGACCCCGGCGGCCTGGAGGGTGCGGCGCACCTCGTCGTCGGTGGCGACGGCGCGCGGCAGGGGGTAGACGTCGTGGTGGCGTTCGAGGACGACGGCCCTCACCCCGCGCCGGGCCAGCAGGAGGGCGGCGGTCACGCCCACCGGTCCGGCTCCGACGATCACCACGGGTACGTCTGCCGAGTTGTGCTCGACGGTCATGTGCGGCTCACTTCGGTTCTCAGTGCGCGTCGGCGACGGGCGTACGCTGCTCGCCCAGGTCGATCCGGCCGTCCGGGGTGGCGATGGTGGCGGTGACGACATCGCCCTCGTGCAGGTAGCGGGGGTTGTTGGCCTGGCTCTTGAAGAACGCCTTCCACTTCACGGCGGGCGGCAGCAGCGCGCCGATCTTCTCGACGGCCCTGGGCGGGGCCTTCAGCGCGGTGCCGCCGGGGGTGCCGGTCAGCAGCAGGTCGCCGGGGTCGAGGGTCTGGAACCGGGCCAGCAGGGTCAGCGCCTGCGCCGGACGGACGATCATGTCGGCGAGGGTGCGGTCCTGGCGCAGCTCGCCGTTGACGCTCAACTTCAGCCGCAGATCCAGCAGATGGGCGAAGTCCTGCGGCTCAAGCAGGGAGAGGTAGGGCCCGGCCGGCGTGAAGGTGGGGTACGACTTGCTCTCGTAGAACTGCGTCTTGGTCAGCTGTACGTCTCGGGCACTGACGTCGTTGGTGATCACCAGTCCGGCGACGTACGAGGGCAGGTCGCGCTCCTCGACGACGGTGCCGATGGGCAGCGGGGCGCCCATGACGAGGCCGAGTTCGATCTCGTAGTCGAGGAACTTCACATGCGCGGGCCGGACGATGCTCTCGTGCGGTCCGCTGACCGACCCGGACGCCTTGCGGAAGAAGGTGGGCGGGATGTCGCCGGTGAAGCCGGAATCGCGGGCGTGGCTGCGGTAGTTGACCATCTGGGCGACCACCCGGCAGGGGGTGGTGACCGGGGAGAGGGCCACCAGATCGGCGACGGGTGCGCCCGCCTCGCCCGAAAGAGCCGCCTCCCGTACGGCGGCCCGGTCGGCGAGCAGCTCGGCGGTGGTGTGGGCCTTGGTGCCGACGGGGACGGCGCGGTCGTCGCGGACGGCCCACCAGCCGTCGGCGGTGCGCAGGACGTTGGTGCTCATGAGTTCATCGCTTTCATCAGGCCCAGCAGGCGTGCGGGGTCGAGTTCGTTGGCGCCGCGCAGGGCGTGCAGCACCTCACGGACCTTGGCGGGGGACGGACCGGCGCCGAGGAAGTCCCGGGTGGCGGGCGGCCCCCACTGGGCCAGGCCGCTCGCCGACATGGGCGCCCAGCCGGGTTCGACGTCGCAGGAGAACAGGTCGCCGTCGGCGAAGTGCTCCAGCATGAAGTGGTCGGGGTCGCGCCAGTAGTCGAAGAGCTGACTGCCCTGGATATGCCGGCCGATGCCCCAACTGCGCTTGTAGCCAAGCTCGTTGAGGTACTCGCCGCCCGCCGCGACCGAGTCGAGGTCGGTCACCTGGTAGGCGGAGTGGACATAGCCGGTGCCGGGCCCCAGATGCATCGCCAGGGTGTGGTGGTCGGCGGGCACGCTGCCCAGGTCGCAGCGGATGAACGCCATCGTCGGACCGCGCCCCCGCTGCCCGTCCAGGAACAGGAAGTCGGACACGATCATCCCGAGGGTGTCCAGGTACCAGTCCAGGGCACGGGAGAACACCCGTGTCTCCAGGACGACATGGCCCAGGCGCTGGATGCGGGACGGCTCGCGCGGCGGGCGCTGCGTGGCGTTCGTACGGCGGTGATCGGTGCCGAAGTTGAGCAGCAGCGGCCGCTGCCCGGGCAGTTCGGGGAGCTGTTCGGCGCAGTGCACCACCCGCACCGGGAAGCCGGACGGGTCGAGCAGCCCGACCGCCTTGCCGCCGCCGGGCACGTCCGCGTCCCGTACGTCGGTACCCGTCGCCCGGGCCAGCCGGTCCAGATCGGCCCGCTCGGCCGCGCGGAACGCCGGGCCGATGAAGCGGGAGGTCCGGCCGCGCCGGATGACCATGCAGGGCGAGCCCGCGAAGGTGCCCCGCAGCCACAGCTCCTGTTCCGTACGGGCGGCGATCCCGAAACCGAAGTCCCGCGCGAAGACCTCCGCGCGGTCCAGGTCGGGCTTCTCGAACTCCAGCCAGGCCAGGTCCGCCACTTTGATCACGGGGTTCCGGGAGCGGCCGGGGTGTTCGCCGCGCAGGGCGCCCTGCTCACTGTGGAGGTCCTGATGAGCCGTCTTGGACATGACGTCCTCCAAGCAACATTGCTGTAATGAGGAAATCATCAGCTTTGATTCAACGATCGTCAATAGCTGGTTCCGCTTGTCCTGATCGATTCATCAGAACTGTGGGGTGCTGTGATCGTTGCTAGACTCGCGCGTATGCCGACGTCAGCCCCGCCCAAGAACCGCTTCGAGCGGCGCCGCGCCGAGACCCGGCAGGCGCTGGTCCGGGCGGCCCGCCAGATCCTCGCCGAGACCGGGGACACCAGCGCGAGCATCCAGACGATCGCGGAGCGCGCGGACGTCGGCTTCGGGTCCTTCTACAACCACTTCGAGTCGAAGACGGAGCTGTTCGACGCGGCGGTGCGGGACGCCCTCGAAGAGCTCGGCCAGGCCTTCGACGAGCACCTGGAAGGCGTCGACGACCCGGCGGAACTCCTCGCGGCCGGCTTCCGGCTCAGCGCACACCTGGCCGAGTCCCGGCCCGAGCTGATGAAGGTCCTGCGCCACCGCGGCCTCGGCCACATCCACGCGGACTCGGGTCTGGCCCCGCGCGCGGTGCGGGACCTGGAGGCCGGTATCGCCTCCGGCCGTTTCACCGTCGCCGACCCGGTCGTCGCGCTGAGCGCGCTGGGCGGCTCGCTCCTCGCACTGGTGGAACTGCGGTTCGCCCGGCCCGAACTCGACGGCGACGAGAGCGCGTCGAACCTGGCCGAGATGCTGCTGCGCATGCTGGGTGTGCCGCCCGAGGACGCCCATGACGTCGCCCGGCGCCAGCTGCCCGACCTCGACTGAGCAGGAGCTGAGCCGCCGTGACCAAACCCGTCGTCCGTGAACCGCTGCGCCGCAACTCCCGCTCCAACCGCGCCCGTGTCCTCGCACCGCCCCGCACCCTGCCCGGCCTCGATCCGTCGAGGCCGGGCGGCCGTGCTGCGTCCGCCTCGCCTGCGCGCCCGCGCGGCGTAACGTCGATGGTGTGGACGTCACCGTGGACAGCCTCACGACCCGGGTCGCGTACGAGCTCAGGGCCGGCGCGGACAGGCTGACCGGCGACCTGACGGCGTGCCTGCGCAGGGAGGTCCCCGAGCTGTGGGCGGACCCGGACATCGCCCGGATGACCACCCAGAACATCGCCGAGCACACCATCGCCGTGCTGACCGGCCTGGAGCGGGGCGTCGAGCCGGACCGGATCGCACTGCCCACCGCCGACCTGGACCGCGTACGCAGGCTGGCCCGCCACGGGATACCCGTCACCGCGATGCTGCGGGCTCACCGCCTCGCCCAGGGCTTCGCCCTCGACCGGGCGCTCGCTGTGCTGCCCCGGCTGACCGGCGACGCCGAACTGATCAGCGCCGTGGCGCGCAGACTGCTCACGGCGACGACGGCCTACGTGGACCGCAGCGCCGAGCAGGGCGTCCTGGCGTACCAGGAGGAGCGGGAGCGCAGGCTGCGGCGGCGGCTGACGACGGTGAACGACGCCGGCGTGCGCATCGGGACCACCCTGGACATCGCCCGCACCACGCGGGAGCTGGCGGACTTCGCCACCGAGCACTTCGCGGACCGTGCGTCCGTCGACCTTCTCGACTCCCTGCTCCAAGGGCGGGACACCCCGGCGGAGGAACCGCTCGTACTGCGCCGGGTCGCCGAGGAACCGGCGATCACCCCGCAGGGACTACACACCTATCCGGAGGGATCCCCGCAGGCCAGAGCCCTCACCACGGGCCACCCCGTACGCCACCACTCCGACGCGCCCCCGGCCCACTCCACGCTGGTCGTGCCCCTGCGCGCCCGCGGCACCACCCTGGGCGTCGCCCAGTTCTCCCGCCACCGCAACCCGGACCGCTACGACGACGAGGACCTGCTCCTCGCCCAGGAGATCGCCGCCAGGGCGGCCGTCGCCGTCGACAACGCCCGCCGCTACACCCATGCCCGAGCCACCGCCCTCAGCCTCCAGCGCAGCCTGCTCCCGTCGCGCACGCCACCGCAGTCGGCCCTGGAGGTCGCATGCCGTTACCTCCCGGCCGGCGACCGGCTCGGTGTGGGCGGCGACTGGTACGACGTGATCCCGCTGTCCGGGGCCCGGGTCGCCCTGGTGGTGGGCGACGTGGTCGGCCACGGTGTCCACGCGGCCGCCACGATGGGCCGGCTGCGCACCGCCGTACGCACCCTGGCCGGCATCGACCTGCCCCCCGACGAACTCCTCACCCACCTCGACGACGTCGTCCTGCGGCTCTCCGCCGAAGCCGCCACCAGCCCGGACACCGAGCCCGCGGACATCGGCGCCACCTGCCTGTACGCGGTCTACGACCCCGTCGGCGGCTGCTGCACCCTGGCCCGCGCGGGCCATGTGCTGCCGTTCCTGACGGCACGGGACGGCACCGTCGACACCCTCGATCTGCCACCGGGCCCACCGCTAGGCCTGGGCGGCCTGCCCTTCGAGGCGGCGGAGGTGGTCCTGCCCGAGGGCAGCCTCCTCGCCCTCTACACCGACGGCCTGCTCGAAGCCCGAGACCACGACATCGACACGGGCCTCACCCTGCTCCGGCAGGCCCTCGCCCGGCCCGCGCCCTCCCTGGAGAGCGCCTGCGACACCGTGCTCGACACCCTGCTGCCCGCCCACCCGCCCGACGACGTCGCGCTCCTGCTGGCCCGCACCCACACCCTCGGTGACCGCCAGGTCGCGAGCTGGGACCTGGCAGCGGACCCCGCGGCGGTCTCACGAGTCCGCTCACACGTCTCCGAGCAACTGGGCGCCTGGGGCCTCGACGACCTCGACTTCACCACCGAACTGGTCGTCAGTGAACTGGTCACCAACGCCATCCGCTACGGCCGGCCCCCCATCCGCCTGCGCCTCATCCTCCCCCAGCCCCCTGGAGGGCTGGGAGGTGCCCCCACCTGCTCCCTCCTGTGCGAGGTCTCCGACGCCAGCAGCACCACCCCGCACCAACGCCGCGCCCGCACCTACGACGAGGGCGGCCGCGGACTCTTCCTGGTCGCCCAGCTCGCCACCCACTGGGGCACCCGCCACGCCCGGCACGGCAAGACGGTGTGGGCGGAGTGCGCCATGGAGGCGCCTTGATGTATTCCCGGCTGAGCCGGGAGGAATTCGGAGAATATTCCCGGGCTGAATGACTTACCTGGAGTCGAAAGACAAAGGGGACCGTAGCATGTCAGGAAAGCGGTGGCCGGGTCCAGGTATCAGGGACGGTGCACCGCGAGGCCCGCGCGATACGGCGAAAGCTGGATTGCCTGAACCCCAATCTCCAGTTGGTTAAAAGACGGACCCGTCGGCACGATACCTGGAGCCGACGCTGCTTCCTGCATCGGCCATTTCTGCCAGCCGAAGCAACTCCGGGAGGCAGAGCGATTCCCAGCGAGGGAATTCAAGGAGATGAGTGGGGCGCCTAAGTCGCGCTAGATACGTACATCAAGACGAACCATGGGATCACCTAAAGGGCGCGAGCCCCATGGTGACGGAGTGCCCGTAGTAGTCGCAGGAGTAACGACCTGTCATGGAGGGCGGGAAAGCCGCCCACAGGGCCAAGGGGCACAGGTGATATGGATCGACGGGACCGGAAGGTATGCGTAATGCAGAGCGCCGAAGCGGTACTTGACATCCTTCGTGAACGAGGTAGGCGTAACCTGCCGTGTAATGAACTCTATCGACAGATGTTCAACCCGCAGTTGTATCTACTGGCCCACGGCCGCATCTACTCCAACAAGGGAGCGATGACGCCAGGGGTGTCAGGGGAAACCGCAGACGGCATGTCACTGGAAAAGATCGGACGCATCATCGATGCGTTACGCCACGAGCGATTCCGATTCCAGCCCGTCAAACGTGTCTTCATTCCGAAAAAGAACGGGAAAAGGAGACCGCTGGGCCTGCCGCCATGGAGAGACAAGCTGGTGGGCGAGGTGATGCGCCTCCTCCTGGAGGCCTACTTCGAGCCCGGCTTCTCCGACCACTCACACGGTTTCCGTCCCCGCCGGGGCTGCCACACCGTGCTGAGCGAGGTGGCACGTGCCTGGACCGGGACGACATGGTTCATCGAGGGTGACATCGCCAAGTGCTTCGACTCACTTGACCATCAAGTGATACTCGACATCCTGGGCGAGAGAATCCACGACAATCGGTTCCTGCGGCTCGTGCGCAACATGCTCCGAGCCGGATACCTGGAAGACTGGACCTGGAACGCGACGCTCAGCGGCGCGCCGCAAGGCGGGGTCCTCTCCCCGATCCTGTCCAACATCTACCTGCACAAACTGGACAACTTCGTCGAACGAGTTCTCATTCCGGAATACACCCGAGGGCACCTCAGGGCGAGAAACCCTGAATACCGCCGGGTGGAAGCGGCTATCCAGCGAGCACGAGCACGAGGGCGCGGTGACCGCGCCGAACTACGTGCTCTGCGCAAGCGGCAGCACAGTCTCCCGAGCCAGGACATGTCCGACCCGGGATATCGCCGACTGCGTTATGTGAGATACGCCGACGACACCCTTCTCGGGTTCGCCGGACCCAAAGCCGAAGCCGAAGAAATCAAACAGCGACTGGCCCGGTTCCTGCGTGAAGACCTCAAGCTGGAACTGTCCCAGGAAAAGACGCTGATCACCCACGCCAGAACCGGCAGGGCAAGATTCCTCGGCTATGAGATCTCCGTCCAGAGGAACGACCGCAGAGTCGAACGGAAACGAGGCAGCCGGCGCAAGCGCCGGTCGACCAACGGAACCGTTGCACTGCACGT